>CAZCON010000075.1:0-6782 GCA_964500085.1 uncultured Lachnospiraceae bacterium | reverse complement strand
AGCCCTTACAAAATAGAGTGAAAATGTATCAGTATCATTATACAACAGGTGAAAAGGAACTGCAAGCAAAATATATTTAATAATACGTTAAAAACGGATTGACATATAAGAAAAAAATGTGTAAAATCAATTTGTAAACGCTTACAAAAGCGAAAAAATGAGGAGACGCAGCATGGAACGCTTGAACAGAAGGATAGCAGCAGAAAAAGGAAGCGTGCAGAAGCATCCGGTCAGGGTGCTTCAGTTTGGAGAAGGAAATTTTCTGCGCGGTTTTGTGGATGTTATGCTTGATATTGCAAATGAAAAGGGGCTGTTTGATGGCAGTGTGGCTATTGTAAAGCCGATTGCAGCAGGCTCTCTTGCGGCGTTTCGGGAACAGGACGGAGTTTATACCGTATCCCTGCGGGGCAGGGAAAACGGAGAGACCAGGGTGGAAAACCGTATTGTCACATGTATTTCAGATACGGTGGATGTGGTGAACGAGTATGAAGCCTACGCAGCCTATGCAGGCTGTGAAACACTTCGTTTTGTAGTATCAAATACTACGGAAGCGGGGATTGTATTTGAGGAAGAGGATCAGCTTTCTGATATGCCCCCGAAGACCTATCCGGCAAAGCTGACAAAGCTTTTGTATGAGAGGTTCCGTTACTTTCAGGGAGCAGTGGACAAGGGACTAATTGTGCTTCCCTGCGAGCTGATAGAAAATAATGGCGGCACCTTAAAGCAATGCATAAAACAGTACGGAGTCTTATGGAGACTTGGTACTGCTTTTGAAAAATGGTTGGACGAGAGTTGTATTTTTTGCTCCACTCTTGTAGACCGTATTGTAACCGGTTACCCGAAGGAGGAAGCCCAATCCCTCTGGAGTTCCTTCGGGTATGAAGACCGGCTGCTTGATACCGGAGAGCTGTTTGCACTCTGGGTTATTGAAAGCGAGAAGGAGATTTGCGGAGAGCTTCCGCTTGCGGAGGCAGGACTTCCGGTGATTTTTACAGAAAATCAGAAGCCGTATAGAGAACGTAAGGTTCGGATTTTAAACGGAGCACATACCTCCTTTGTACTTGCTTCTTATCTGGCGGGAAATGATTTTGTGGGACAGTCCATGCAGGACGAGACAGTACGAAGGTTTATGACGGATACAGTATTTGATGAAATCATTCCGACGCTGTCTCTGCCGAGAGAGGATTGTGAGCAGTTTGCCGGAGCCGTTATAGAACGCTTTGAAAATCCGTTTATTAAGCATGCGCTGCTTGATATTTCTTTAAATTCCGTTTCGAAATGGAAAGCAAGGTGTAAGGACAGCCTGACCGGGTATATCAGAAGGTTTCATACTTTGCCGAAGCATCTGGTGTTTTCTTTGGCGGCGTTGCTTTGCTTTTATTCCTCCGATAAAGAGGAGGAAGGGGCACTTCTTGGCAGAAGGGGAACAGATACGTATCGTATTCGTGATAATGCAGAGGTTCTGGCATTTTTTAAAAAATATTGTGGCTGCCGGACAGAGGAATTTGTACAAAGAGCTCTTTCTGAGAAAGGATTCTGGGGCGAGGATATGACAGCCTATGCAGGACTTGCGGAAGCTGTATGCGGGTATGTGACCAAGATTCGTGAGGACGGTATGCGGGCGGCACTTGAAGCAGTCAATGCATAGCGCATGGAGCGGCGAAGGATATACGCAGAAATGCAGGACAGAGAAAGCGGAGGCAGACAATGCAAAAGTGGATTCGGATTCACGCGAGGGATACGGTGGCGGTGGCTTTAGAAAATCTGGTACCGGGGGACGAGCTTGCAGTGGCAGGAAAATGTGTGACAGTAAAGGAGCCTGTGAGCAGAGGACATAAAATTGCCCTGACGCGGATACCGGAGGGAGCAGATGTAATTAAGTATGGAAGCGCCATTGGCCATGCAACAAAGGAGATTGTTGAAGGAGCATGGGTTCATACGCATAATCTTGCAACAAATTTGGAAAATGTGGTAGAATATCAATATATGCCGAAAACGACAGCCGCCTGTTGCGGAGAATTGAAGGCGGACTGTCCGGAGAAACAGGCAAAAGAACAGCGTAGGGCTTCCCAAAATGTGTCCGAGGGCCTGACATTTCAAGGCTTTCGCAGGGAAGACGGCAGGGTCGGTATCCGAAACGAAATCTGGATTATTCCGACGGTAGGGTGTGTCAATTCTGTGGTGCAGGCGATGGAGCGCAGTGCAAGAAAACGGCTTTCCGGAACGGTGGACGAGGTGATTGCTTTTCCGCATCCGTATGGCTGTTCCCAGATGGGAGAGGATCAGGAGAATACAAGACGGATTCTGGCAGATCTGATTTCACATCCGAATGCGGGAGGTGTGTTGGTGGTAGGACTTGGCTGTGAAAACAGCAGTATAGATACCATAAAGCCTTATCTCGGAGACATCAATGAAAACCGGGTGAAGTTTCTGGTCTGTCAGGATGCAGAGGACGAGCTGTCAGAGGCAGAGAGGCTGTTGGATGAGCTGATTTCCTATGCGGGCAGTTTTGAACGCGAGAAAATTCCGGTAGCAGAGCTGGTGGTAGGATTAAAATGCGGCGGTTCGGACGGGTTGTCCGGTATTACGGCAAATCCGGTAGTGGGAGCCTTTTCTGATCGGCTGATTGGGTGGGGCGGCACTACTATTTTGACGGAAGTTCCGGAGATGTTCGGTGCGGAAGCATTCTTGATGGAACGATGTGAAACAAAAGAACTGTTTGATAAGACGGTTACTATGGTAAATGGTTTTAAGGAATATTTCACGCGGCATGGGCAAACTATTTATGAGAACCCGTCTCCGGGAAATAAAGCGGGTGGGATTTCAACGCTGGAGGATAAATCGCTTGGCTGTACCCAGAAATCTGGAGCTGCGCCGGTTGTGGATGTACTGTCCTACGGTGAGCGTGTAAAGACAAGAGGACTGAACCTGTTGTCTGCACCGGGGAATGATTTGGTTGCTTCCACAGCACTTGCGGCATCGGGAGCCCAGCTGATTTTGTTTACTACGGGACGCGGTACGCCATTTGCGGCACCGGTACCAACGATAAAGCTTTCTTCTAATACAGAGCTTGCGGTAAAAAAACAGGGCTGGATTGATTTTGATTGCGGAGTGGTCGCAGAATGCTCTACAATCGAAGAACGGGCAGAGGAGTTGTTTTCCTACGTATTATCCGTGGCAGACGGTATGCAGGGAAAGGCAGAGCGGGCCGGATATCATGATATGGCAATTTTCAAGCAGGGTGTGACACTGTAGATACGTATGACAGACGTTTACAGGAACAGAGCAAACAGATGACCCCACATCGCATGGCGCGGTGTGTAGGCTGCGGCAAAGAGCCGTGCAGGAATAGAGAAAATTATTTAAAAAGGAGAGTAAAACAATGGCAAAAGTGGTAACGATGGGCGAAATTATGTTAAGACTTTCTACCCCGGGAAATGAGAAGTTTATTCAGGCAGATGAGTTTGATGTGTGTTATGGCGGCGGTGAGGCAAACGTAGCGGTGTCTTTGGCAAATTACGGGCATGAGGCGCAGTTTGTAACAAAGGTTCCGAAAAACCCGATTGGTGAGTGTGCAGTGGCTGCACTTCGTAAGATGAATGTAGGTACGGAGCACATTGCTTATGGCGGAGAACGTCTTGGTATCTATTTCCTTGAAACCGGTGCTGCGATGCGTGCTTCCAACGTAGTATATGACAGAGCGCATTCCTCCATTTCTACTGCGGTTGCAGCTGATTTTGATTTTGAAAAGATTTTTGACGGCGTTGACTGGTTCCATTTCACCGGTATCACTCCGGCGGTATCCGATGCGGCGGCTGAGCTGACCGAGGTTGCGCTTAAGGCTGCAAAGAAAGCAGGAGTCAGGGTTTCCTGTGATTTGAATTTCCGTAAAAAGCTGTGGACCTCCGAAAAGGCGCAGAGGGTAATGAGCAATTTGATGCAGTATGTGGATGTCTGCATAGGAAATGAAGAGGATGCAGAAAAGGTACTTGGCTTTAAGCCGGGCAACACCGATGTTACGAGCGGTGACTTAGAGCTTGCAGGCTACAAGAGCATTTTTGAGCAGATGGTAGAGAAGTTCAACTTTGAGTATGTCATCAGCTCCCTGCGTGTGAGCCATTCCGCTTCCGATAACGGCTGGTCCGCTTGCATTTACTCCAGAGATACGAAGGAGTTCTATCATTCCAGAGAGTATCGGATTGCTCCGATTGTTGACCGCGTGGGCGGCGGTGACTCCTTTGCGGGTGGTACAATCTGCGGTTTCCTTGACGGTAAGAATTTTAAGGATGCATTGGAATTCGGCGTGGCAGCCTCTGCGCTAAAGCATACGATTCCGGGCGACTTTAACCTTGTATCCAGAGCAGATGTAGATAATCTGGTAGGCGGCGACGGAAGTGGCAGAGTACAAAGATAAGTAAAATGGCGGCACCGGAGAGCAGGAAACTGTTTTCCGGTGCCATTTTTTGGGGGAAAAGCGTTTGTTACGGCAGCCAATGTAGCAGTGTGAGTGCCAGATGAGGTAGAAATTGAGGGAAATTAAAAGTTTGACGAAAAAGGGTATTGACAAAACATACATATGTACATATACAATATATGTACGGCGAGGCATACAACCGGAATACGGAAAATGAATTAAAAGGAAAATTGTGGAATAAAAATAAGGGGAGGACAAAATATGTTACGCATTGAAAATTTTACGAAGTGCTACGGAGAAAAAACAGCGGCAAAGCATGTAACCTTACATATTGCGCCAGGTGAGATTTACGGCTTTATCGGTCATAACGGCGCAGGAAAGACCACCACGTTAAAGGCGTGCTGCGGACTTTTAAAGCCGACCGAGGGTGAGATTTTTGTAAATGGAACGTCGATTTTGGCGGACCCGCTCGGATGTAAAAGAGAGATGGCGTATATTCCCGACAATCCGGATTTGTACGATTTTTTAACCGGCTACGACTATTTGAATTTTGTAGCGGATGTATACGGTGTTGGTAAAACGGAGCGCAAGGAGCGTATTGATGACTATGGTGAAATGCTTGGCATTGCGGAAGCACTGACTCTGCCGATTGCAGAGTATTCCCATGGTATGAAGCAGAAGGTGGCAATTATTTCCGCACTGGTACATGCGCCGAAGCTGATTTTGATGGATGAGCCGTTTGTGGGTCTGGACCCGTCTGCGGCACATCAGCTAAAGCAGCTGATGAAAAAGCATTGTGAGGAGGGTGGCGCGATTTTCTTTTCTACGCATGTGCTGGAGGTGGCAGAAAAGCTTTGCCATAAGGTAGCAATTATTAAGGGCGGTACTTTAGTGGCATCCGGCACTATGGATGAGGTACGGGGCGATTCTTCCTTAGAGGAAGTGTTCTTAGAATTGGAGGATGAGAAGGCATGAAGCTGTTAATTGGGATCCGCTTGAAATCCATGCTTTATAATATGCAAAAATCCTTTGGCGGCAAGAAAAAAGGAACCGGCGTGCTTACTGCACTTTTGATGGTATTTGTATGCTTCTCCATTGAGTTTACGCTGTTCGAAACGTGGAGTCAGCTTTCCTTGTTTTTAAAAACGGATTTTGCGTGGTTGTATTTTGCAATAGCAGCTTTGCTTGCTTTTGCATTTGGCATTTTTGGCACGGTATTTTCGACCCAGAGCCAGATGTACCGAGCGAAGGACAATGAATTGTTACTTGCCATGCCGTTGAAGCCGTCGGCAATTATCGGCAGCCGTGTGATTGCTCTGTATATAATGACCCTTTTGTTTGTGGTGGCGGTAATGGCACCGGCAGGCGTGGTGTACTGTATGGAAAAGGGAGCTTCCGCAGCCTTTCTGCTGGTGTTCCTGCTTGGAATGGTGCTGATAGCACTGTTAACCCAGGCGGTGACCTGTCTGCTTGGCTTTCTGCTTCATTTTCTGCTGGCAGGCGTTAGGTATAAGGCAATCGTTGCGACCGTATTTCTGACGGCGTTTATG
Organism: uncultured Lachnospiraceae bacterium; assembly: GCA_964500085.1. Taxonomy (GTDB): domain Bacteria; phylum Bacillota; class Clostridia; order Lachnospirales; family Lachnospiraceae; genus SIG307. The sequence continues at coordinate 818 of CAZCON010000075.1, read as the reverse complement.
ATAGTTTATATTTACGGTATTAACCAGCTGGAAAATCTGATGTTGCTTTTGGCAAACAATGGCGGAAGAATTGCGTCTGCGATTCAGAGCTTTGCCTGGCCGTTCTATGCGTTCGGTGCAGCGTGCTTCGGCGACTTTTTTCAGTTCGCGTTGTTTGCGGCTCTGTGCCTTGTGGTGTTTGGAATCGTAATGGCAGTTTTAAATGCCACTTTTGTAAAGGCGATGCTTGTCGGCGGAAAAACGAAGGGTGCCGCAAAGCAGAAGAGGGATGAGACGGCACGCACTCCGATGGGAACGATTTGCAAAAAGGAAGCAAAGCGATTTTTTTCCAGTACGACGTACCTTACCAATATCGGTATGGGGTTGTTTATGGTGGCAGCATTTGTGATTGCAGGCATTGTATTAAAGGAGAAGCTTTTGGCGATGCTTGGTGGTTTTACCGAGGACGAGAAAAAGCTTTTGCTTTCGACGATTCTTGTGGGAGCCATGGGATTTTTGGCAGCCATGACACCGATTTCCGCACCGTCGGTTTCCTTGGAAGGAAAGCATATCTGGATTTTACGTTCTATGCCGATTAGCGGGGCAGACGTGTTAAAGGCAAAGCTTTTGTTCCACTGCGTGGCAAGTATTCCGTTGGCGGCTGCAGGGACGTTCTTGCTCGGTGTTGTGTATAAAATCGGTTGGTTCGAAACGATAGTTGCAATGCTTGGCGCTGCACTGATGTTTTTACTATGCGGGATTCTTGGTATTGTATTTAATATGTGCTTTCCGCGTCTTGACTGGTCGAATGAAGCGGCACCGTGCAAGCAGTCCATAGC
>CAZCON010000074.1:0-6905 GCA_964500085.1 uncultured Lachnospiraceae bacterium | reverse complement strand
GGTGCCGGTGTTGCAATTGTAACACCGATGAAGGAAAACGGAGAAGTAAATTATGAGAAGCTTGGTGAACTGCTTGAGTTCCAGATTGCAGGAGGAACAGACGCTATTATCATATGCGGAACCACCGGAGAGGCTTCTACCTTAAGTCATGAGGAACATTTGGAGTGTATCCGCTATACGATTGACAGGGTGGCAAAACGGATTCCGGTGATTGCCGGAACCGGCTCTAACTGCACGGAAACAGCAATTTATCTGTCTAAGGAAGCGGAAAAATCCGGAGCGGACGGACTTCTTCTGGTAACGCCGTATTATAACAAGGCAACCCAGAAGGGGTTGGTGGCACATTTCGCGGAAACGGCAAGAGCAGTGAACATTCCGGTAATTCTTTATAATGTGCCGAGCCGTACCGGCTGCAATATTCTGCCGGAAACGGTGGCAGAGCTGGCAAAGAGTGTGGACAATATTGTCGGTATTAAAGACGCAACCGGAAATATCGGACAGACGATGCAGATGATGCACCTGTGTCAGGGGGACATTGATTTGTATTCCGGGAATGACGATCAGATTGTACCGATTTTATCTGCAGGCGGTAAGGGCGTGATTTCCGTATTGTCCAATGTGGCACCAAAGGAAACTCACGAAATCTGTGCGCGGTTCTTCGCAGGAGATGGAAAGGGCAGTCTTGAACTTCAGCTGAAGTATCTGCCTCTGATTAATAATTTGTTCAGCGAGGTGAATCCGATTCCGGTAAAGGCGGCATTGAATCTTATGGGAATGGAGGTGGGTCCGCTTCGCCTGCCGCTGACAGAGATGGAGGAGACACATAAGGAAAAGCTTGCGGCTGTGATGAAGGAGCTTGGAGTGATTCACTAGGGAAGAGTTGATTTATGTGACATTTTCTCGGAAGCCATCGGCGGAATGTACAAAGCGCTAAGGAAACGGTGGCACCGCCGCGCAAATCCGGTGGCAGTTTCCGACTGATTTGCCTGATTCGCTTGTAAATCTGCGGAATTGGAAGCGCTTGCAGGATTGCGGAAATTGCGTGGCAATGTAGCAATCCGCAGCATCAGTTGAGAGCAAAGGGTGTTTTGCCCCTCAACGTCATTATATTACATCAGGAGGAACTGATATGGTACGTATTATCATGTGTGGCTGTAACGGAAAGATGGGACGTGTGATTTCCGAATTGGCTGCAGGAGATGCACAGGCAAGAATCGTTGCCGGTATTGATTTTATTCCGGAGCAGCACTATGATTATCCGGTCTTTCAGAGTATTATGGAGTGCAATGTGGAGGCAGATGTCATCATTGATTTTTCATCTCCGCAGAAGCTGACGGAGCGTCTTGCTTATGCGACAGAAAACAGGGTACCGATGGTTTTTTGTACGACCGGACTTTCTGAGGAGGAATTCGCACAGGTCATGGAGGCATCGAAGAAGGTTGCAATTTTACGTTCTGCAAATATGTCGCTGGGTGTGAATACGTTGTTAAAGCTGGTGGCTGCGGCTGCAAAGGTTTTCGCGGCTGCAGATTTTGATATCGAAATTGTCGAGAAGCACCATAACCGTAAGGTGGACGCACCGTCCGGAACGGCGCTTGCCATTGCGGATGCCATGAATGAGGTGCTGTGTGAGGAGTATGCGTATAAGTTTGACCGTTCCAAGGAGCGGAAGATGCGGGAAAAGAAGGAAATCGGGATTTCTTCTGTCCGTGGAGGCACCATTGTGGGAGAACATGAGGTCATCTTTGCCGGAGCTGATGAAGTAATTGAAATTAAGCACACGGCATATTCCAAGGCGATTTTTGGAAATGGTGCGCTGCAGGCGGCAAAATTTCTTGCGGGGAAGCCGGCGGGAATGTATAAGATGAGTGATGTAATCGATTAGATACAGAAAAAGAGCTGTTGCAGGGCAGAATGTGGGCGTTCTGCGGAACGCAATGGCTCTTTTGTAAAAAAGGAGCACCGATTCTAACTGAAAAACAGTCAGCTTCGATGCTCCTTTTGCTGTGCGAAAGATTTACTGTGCTGTTTCAGCACCCGTATCTTCAGAGGTAATATCACCACTTGTAAAGTTGGTATTTAACTTAATCAGAAACTCCGCAAAAGAGGTATCCGGTTCGAATGCTGCTTCTGCAACAATATCACCTTCCGAGGAGACTGTAACACAGCATAAATCAAAAAGACCATTGTCAATTTGAGCAAATATGTACGCAGTACCCTCAGATTTTGCGGTTACGATGCCACCTGCGCTAACGGAAGCAACTTCCGGTGCGGAGCTGGAAAACTTCGGTACCTCCACTGTGGTAAACGGAGATACCAGCCAGTACATCAAAGCACGCTGACCTACAACCATTTCGGTTTCCTGTCGGGAAAGCTTTACAAAAATCGCCGGCGGACCAACGGTAATCTTACACTGCAGCTCCATAGGGGATACGGTAGCAGTGTCTTCGATAACGGCGGTGATAACCGTCGTACCAATGGAAAGAGCGGTTACCAGTCCCGTTTCATCTACAGCTGCAATTTTGGAATCCCCGGAAACGAAGGTAACAGTCTGTGTTTCTGTTAAATTATAAACCTTAAGGGCATATTCTTTCCCCTTTACAATATCCTTTGACTTTACATTGAGCTTCGGCTCTGCATTACCCGCATAGGCCGTAGCCGGCGCGGCGGAGAAAGAGAAAAGCCCGACGAAAAGGACAAGGACAAGGGTAATGATACCTTTGAACAAACTGTTCTGTTTCATGGCATTGCCCTCCAATAAACAACTACGGAAATCCTTGCGTCACATCCTGCGTATCATTGTAGCACCACTTTTTGTCAGAATGATGTCAATTATTAAGAATTTTATAAGATTTTTCCTATGGTTTCTTTAAAAACCGACTTGTGCATCGGGGCAAAAAAAAGTATAATGAAAACAGGGAAGCATTGTTTTGGGAACGCTGTGCGAAAGCGCACATTAGGACGAGGAGGTTTTTATGCAGCATATTTTGATTGCGGATGATAATGCGGATATTACCGATGTTTTGGCGGCATATGTAAAAAAAGAGGGCTATGAGCCGGTGGTTGCTGCAGATGGCGAGGAGGCGCTGCGGCTGTTCCGGCAGTATGACCCGGCAGCGGTTTTACTGGATGTGATGATGCCAAAGGAGGACGGGTATGAGGTTTGCCGGAAGATTCGTGCTGCATCGGATACACCGGTGATTCTGATTACTGCGCGCGGAGAAGATTTTGAGCGTGTCATGGGACTGGATATTGGTGCGGATGACTATATTGTAAAGCCGTTTTCGCCCAATGAAGTAATGGCAAGGCTGCGTGCGGTGCTCCGTCGTATGAGCCGGGCTGACAGGGAAAAAATCAGCGAAAAGAATGAAAATGTTTTGAAAATCGGGAATTTGGAGATAAATCTGGAGGAGTATACGCTTCATATCGGAGGCAAGCGGGTGGCACTGACAAAGAAAGAAATCGAAACCATGTGGACACTTGCAAGCAATCCGAAGAAGGTGTTTACCAGAGACAATCTGCTTGACAGCCTTTGGGGCTATGACTATATCGGTGATACCCGAACCGTGGATTCCCATGTCAAGCGTCTGCGTGCAAAGATTGATAAGGTGGAGCATCCGGGCTGGGACATTGCCACGGTCTGGGGATTGGGCTATAAGTTTGAGCTGACGGAAGAAAAACAGTAGGTCTGTGCGACGGACAGGAAAGGTGACAGGAGAGACGGATGGAAAAGCAGGAAAACAAGAGAAAATTTCATAATATATTGTTTGTAAAGACCTGCTTTGGCTTCGCAGCAATCATCCTGTTGTTTGCGGTCATTCTTGGCGTGATTTATATGCGGCTGTATGAGAATACTACCATGAGAAATTACCGGGAGGAGATGCTTGTCAAGGCACAGAGCGTATCAAAACGCTGTTCCCGTTTTTTTCTCAGCGGGGATTCTGCCGGATGGCAGGATTATCTGATTCTTCTGGGAGAAATCGAGCAGATGGATGTCTGGGTGATTTCCAATGCGGAGGCGATTTATCCGCTGCCGATGACCTTTGCAATCGATTTGGAAATGTTTACGTCTCTCAGCTCTTATCAGAGCCAGTTCAGGGACATTATAAATAATGTATTTCATAATATACCTACGGTACGTACTAGCTATAGTGAGGAATATACCATTCATATTGTTACCGTCGGTGTGCCGGTGCAGGGGGCAAACGGAGAGGTGGCAGGCTGTCTTTTGATGAATGCAAAGGTGGAAAATCAAAAGGCGGTGGTGGACAGCAGCTTTCGGATGATTATCGTCAGCGGCGTCATTGCGCTTGTTGTAGCGATTCTCACGGCGACTATTTATGTACGTGCTCTTCTGAAGCCGATTATGAAGGTGCGCCGGACAGCGCTGGAGCTGGCAGACGGAAATTATGAGGTGACAACTGGGGTGAGCAGGGGCGATGAAATCGGTGATCTGGCTTTGTCGATGGATTTTCTTTCTGGAAAGCTGAAGGAAAACGAAATCGAACGTAAGAATCTGGATCAGATGCGGTTTGACTTTTTCGCGAATGTTTCCCATGAACTCCGCACTCCGATTACAGTGGTAAGGGCTTATACGGAAAGTCTGGTGGACGGTGTAGTTACGGTTCCGGAAAAGGTGCGGCATTATTATGAAAGAATGCTTGGGGAATGTCAGGGCATGGAACGACTGGTGGGCGATTTGTTGTTACTTTCCAAAATGCAGAATCCGGATTTCGCGGTGGAAAAGGAGCCGGTCAATCTGGTACAGGTGTTTGATGATTTACGGAAGAGCGTTCGGATGCTTGCAAGGGAAAAGAATATTAAAATTGATTTAAAAACAGAGTGGCCGGTAATTATGATGCTGGGAGACTATGACCGTCTGCGCCAGATGTTCCTTGTGATTTTAGACAATGCCGTGAAATTTTCGCCGGAAAATTCCACGGTATACATTCGGGTGACCTGCGAGGAGCAGATTCATGTGTCCATCCGTGATGAGGGTATCGGTATCAGCGAAGAGGAGCAGGAGTTTATTTTTGAGAAGTTTTACAAGTCAAAGCTTCGTCAGAATGCAAAAGGCTCCGGACTCGGACTTGCGATTGCAAAGCAGATTGCCCTAAAGCACGGCGGTACGATTGAGATACAGAGTGAAGTGGGAAAGGGGACGGAAATTCGGTTTGCATTTCCGGAAATGGAGGAACTGTAACTTGCAGTCTTTGGGAAAAGCATGCTACCGGAGGCGCATACAGAGAAGGTGCAGAAGCTCAGAACGCGGGACGCGTTACGGGAAGGAGTGTCAGAATGAATTTATTGGTCGGTGATATTGTAAAGATGAAGAAACCGCATCCGTGCGGGAGCAAGGAATGGGAGCTGCTCCGCGTGGGTATGGATTTTCGCATGAAGTGTTGCGGCTGTGGGCATATGGTAATGCTGGCAAGAGGACAGGCAGAGAAAAATGTGCGCGGCGTTATTCGAAACGGAGAAACACTTTCGCCGGAACTGCTGAAAAACGGAAAAGTGCAGACCGGAGAGACCCGCCCGGAAGAATAAAGCAGGAAATTTTGAAAAAAATGAAGAAAATGCTTGACAGACCGCTTTTTCCTATGCTATATTAAACTAGCTATGGAAGCGGTCTTTTTTTTATGCCTAAAAACAGACTTAGCCATTAGAGCTAAAAAAATTTACGGAGGTGGATTGTCGTGCGAGTAAAAATTACCTTAGCATGCACTGAGTGCAAACAGCGTAATTACAACACCATGAAGGAAAAGAAGAATCATCCTGACAGAATGGAAACGAAGAAGTACTGTAAGTTCTGTAAGTCTCACACACTGCACAAGGAGACCAAGTAATCAGGGTTCAATTCGTTTTTGGTCCGTTAGCTACGGACGCAGCGCAGACAGGAAGGAAAAGTGAAACATGGGCGAAATTACTGCAAACACTACACAGGAAAAGGCTCCGAAGACAAAGAAGAGCTGGTTTAAAGGCCTGAAGTCCGAATTTCGGAAAATTGTATGGCCGGACAAGGAATCCCTTGTGAAAGAGTCGGTAGCTGTTATCGTCATTACCGTGATTCTTGGCTTTATTATCGCGTTAGTTGATATGGCCATTGAGCTCGGTGTAAACTTAATAATCTAATTTGGGACAAGGTGATGATATGGCAGAGGCAAAATGGTATGTGGTTCACACTTATTCCGGTTATGAGAATAAGGTAAAGGCAAACATTGAAAAAACAATCGAAAACAGAAAGCTCCAGGACCAGATTCTTGAGGTTTCCGTTCCGCTTGAGGATGTAATCGAGATTAAGAACGGCAAAGAGAAGACGGTGCAAAGAAAAATGTTTCCGGGCTATGTGCTGCTCAATATGTATATGAATGACGACACATGGTACGTGGTGCGTAACACCAGAGGCGTGACGGGCTTTGTAGGTCCGGGAAGCAAACCGGTGCCGCTCACGGAGGAAGAGATGCAGAACATGGGCTTGAAACGCGATCAGGAGGTTGTTTACGAGTTCGAGGTTGGCGATACGGTACAGGTTGTGTCCGGCGTATGGGAAAATACGGAGGGCGTTGTACGTTTTATCAATCACGAGAATAAGAGCCTCACCATCAGTATCGATATGTTCGGTCGCGAAACACCTGTTGAGATTGGATTTGCGGACGTAAGAGCCGACAAATAAGAAACAAAAGCGGAAAGAGTTCCGCAGTGGGAGGAATCAGCCAGAGGCTGAGGGTATTCTGAGCGGTCACATACTGCAAAGACGAATGCCTAACCCCGATAACACCACATTTTAGGAGGTATACAACAATGGCAAAAAAGGTTACAGGTTACATCAAGTTACAAATTCCTGCCGGTAAGGCAACTCCGGCACCGCCGGTTGGACCTGCTCTTGGTCAGCACGGTGTAAATAT
>CAZCON010000073.1:0-6983 GCA_964500085.1 uncultured Lachnospiraceae bacterium | reverse complement strand
TTATACCATAACTGAAGCCTATATGGTAGTGTGGATTAAATCAGAGGTTCCTTAGCTTTTTTGCCTGTGCTTTGTCGTTCGGACCTGCACGCAGGTTTTGAACCTCACGGCTCAATTTAGCTGCTTCCACATCATTCTGCTCTTTTCTGGCACGTTCCAACTCCACTTCCAGCTGCTGCAGCTCTGTGCGATAGTTGGTAACCGCCAATTCCAAAACACCGTTTTCCCCGACAAGGCGGTTTCGCCATCTTCCATCTGTAATACCCAGCTGATCGTGCATTTCATTGGGGACAGAACGCCGCAATAGTCGGTTGAGCCGTTCCGACGGCTGCGCCAGGAAGTCCTTCAGTTTCTCATAACCGCCATCATTCAGCAAATAATAGCGGTCATTTTGCCCATAGACTTCCTCATTTTTTGCAAAGAATTCTGCCAGAGCAATGGCGAAAATATGCCGGTAAAGCACCTTTTCATTTTCAAGCGAAAAAACAGGCGCCTTGATTTTTCCCGATATCACTTTTTCGGGATCGTTATAGAATGTAAAATCGTGGGAGGAAAGCTTAGCATAGGTCAGAACGTATGCTGCTGTGTGCGCTGCACGGCCGGCTCGGCCAGCTCTCTGGACATAATTTGCAGGTCCTGGCGGGATATCACGCATATATACCGTTTTCAACCCGCCGACATCAACGCCCATTTCAAAGGTTGTTGAACAGCTAAGCGCATTCAGCTTCCCATCAACAAAAGCCTGCTGGTATTTTGTTTGGCAGTCTCTGGAAAGCTGTGCCGTGTGTTCCCGCATTTGAAGGGGCTTCATTTTTTCACCCCGATAACGATTCACATAGTGATTTCCCTGCTGCAATGCCTCAGGCTCTACCTCTTCCAATGTGCCTCCGCATTGCAAAATTGCGCAGCGGTTTTTAACATTATAGGCCGTTACGTTCCCGCACTTTCTGCAGCGATATGTTTTTACGCCAGGCTTTGCATTGATACAAATTTTGAAATCGCAGATATTAAATGCAAATTCATCACCCGCCGGAGCAAGGACAGCATCCCACAACTGCTTCAAAAATTCATTTGCAACCTCATCACTCCAGCCTGTTGCCGCTGCAACTCTGCGAAGGCGTGTGTTGGGATAGTAATTGCCGTTCTCTCTTTTGCGGGCAGACCAGCCATAAACATATCTGCTGCAATCTGGATCCTTTACCTTCACCATATGCCGTTCCCCTTTTGAGAAGAACATGGCTTCCCGCTCCTCATCGGTGAAGTTATAGCGCCGCCCGGCATTCAAAGCACCGGTATACACGCCATCGTGGAAGATACGCTGCATCAATGCTTCCGCATCTTCTTCCGAAAGACCGGTTTCCATTAGCAGCTGGATGATATCGCTGCGGCACTCGATGTACTCGGCTTTTTCATAGCGGAAGTGTAAAAGCCCCAGAGATGATAAGCTTGTATTATGGCGCGATGCGAACAATTCACTGGTGATTGCAATCCATGCGTTTTTCACACTATTGGCGTGCAATGTATCCGAATCCAGACGGTCGCAATCTGTATCCCATCGGTCAAACGTGCGTTCCGCATCAAAAATATGGGTCAGTTTTTCCACAAAAGCAGCTACAGAGATTTCAAAGATGCCATCCTCTGTCATCTCCTGCACCGCTCTCCATATGCCACGATTCCGCAAAAACCGTTTGTAGGCATTTTCCATATACACTGCAAAATGCGCCGCTTCACTGCGGCTATCAGAGAAGCACAAAAACTGTGGTGCCTTCTCTCTTACAGGAACGGTCGCTTTGGGTTTGCCAAAGGTGAATTTTCCGGTTTTTTGCGCCGTCTCTTCCGCCGATTTTTCCGCCACCACTTTTGTAGGGAGCTGTTCAAATAATTCCGTTCCAAGAACAGACGTTGCAGCTTCATTTCCAAGATAAAATGCACGGAATTCGCCATGCCCGCATGCAGGGCATTTCGCAATATTCCCTGCTTTTGTACGGTTGACCCGTTTGATGTGAATATACTCCGGCTCCTCACAGCCGCAAATATTTCCGAATTTCAGATTGGCTTTCCCATCAATCTTACCGCAACAGGCGCACACAATATAGTCCGATTCATCTGTTGTGCGAATCTCGTCTTCTCCTTCTTGTAGCTCGTCATCAAAAACGATTTGCTCCTCTTCATCATCCCAAAGGAGAAAATAATCACATTCATTCGGATCTCGCTCCGTTTTGCGGGCAACCTGAGTTAAGTACTCGTCAGCCTTACCAACCAGGGCAAGTCTGCCACAGTCCTGGCAAATTGCTGCTTCAAAAACCGCTTGTCCTGTGGGCGTGTGTTCCCGCCTGGTGAGCATCATTTGACGATTTCTGCCCAATGTTACGTAAGCACCTTCCAAAGCACGCACAAAGTAATGGATTCTGGCTTTCAAAAGAGCTGTCTTACCTTTTTCGGCGCGTGTGCATACCGATACCAAATCCAGCAATTCCTGTCGGCCGATACCCATAGCACGGCTAAGTGCACCAATCTCCATTGTGTGCTTCGACTCTAATCGCAGGTCTGCAAACAGCCTGCTGGTCAGCATCAATTCATAGAGCTTCTCCGGCTCATCCCCATTGGGAGCAGGATCCGCAACGCCGAACTCCTGCAAAATCTGTGCCACTGGAATCGACGCATCGGACAGCTTATGATACATCGCCGCCGGGTATATGTTGACTGCGTTCATTGCCGGCGTTGCATCCTCAGACCGAATGATATTGTCAGCCCGGAATTCCACACCGCATAATTGATATCCAAAATGCGTGATTTCCTGATCCGCATCCTTTCCGCCAAGCGTTGCACTTGTAAGAATAAACTGCACCGTGTCACGGGTTGAAATGCGTGCACGGAGTCTGCGCATCAGCATTGCAGTTTCCATTCCTGTGGTGCCCTTATAAACATGGGCTTCGTCCAACACGATATACCGCAGCTTAGCGCGGGAAAACACCTTATCATCTTTGGGCCTTAGCATCATATATTCCAGCATGGAATAATTTGTAATCAAGATATGTGGAGGTGTTTCCCGCATCCGCTCTCTGGAAATCAGTTCATTTTCGAGAATTGTAGCATCCCGTCCATAGTTTTCACGGAACTTTGCCCGTGCCTTTTGCTCAGTCTGCTCTGTATTTCCCGTGTAAAGGCCAAATGTAATCTGGGGATGCCCCTTCATAATTGCGCGCATACGCTTCATTTGGTCATTGGCCAGGGCATTCATCGGATAAATTAAGATAGCACGAACACCACTTTCCAGTGTTCCTGCCTCTTCCTCAGACAGCAGTGCCTGCAAGATAGGCAGCAGAAAACATTCCGTTTTACCGGAACCGGTACCAGTCGTAACAATCAGGTTATTCCCCGCATCCGCTTTCAGCAAAGCCTTTTCCTGATGCAAATAAAGCGGGCGCACAAGCTTTAACTCCCGTTCCTTTTCAGAGACCGGCTCCAGAGTGTCAAACCCTTTGGACACCAATCCTTGCTCCATCAATTCTCGTAGCGAATGTCCTGATTTATACGACCCGTTCATGTCCAAATACGGACCCTTGGTTAAAAAACCATCTCTGCTCAATTCCGCCCTCAGAGCAGACTTATAGGTTGAATCTGATATGTGGAAAGTGGTGGTGATATAGTCAATGAATCCAGCCTTTAGATTCTCCGATGCTTCTATTGGGTCAAAATGCGTAAGGTCAGTACTCATATCAACGTACTCTCTTTCTAGTTTGTTCGTTCAATGAATTTGAACTTATCTGCAAAGGTCAAATATTTCGCCTGTTCCGCTTGGGTCAATTCGTTCTTCCTGCTAAAAATCTGGACACCACTGCACGCATATGTCTGCTGCAACGTTTTTGTATTCAACATTAACAGTTCCTGGTCGTCCAGATATGCAACAATATGTTCCTTATCTGTGATGGTAAAAAACACCGGATTGATTTTCTCCAAGAAGTATGTCTCTGCGTCGCTAAACCGTCTCCAACCGTTTGTTGTATTGAAATACATCAAGCCACTATACTCGTGTACCAGTTGCCCGTTTTCTTCCCGAACCCCTTCGTAACAGATATCGTCTATCAGTGCACCATCACGCTTCATCTTTGCATTTACATCCTTACCACTCTGCGGGTCACAATAATAGGCACGTGTCAAGATGATATATTTCCCGGAAAATCGGTTCTCAGGGGGATCTTCCACGAAGATTTCCCCTTCTGCGAGACGAAGATCCGGCAAATCCACAAACAGTTTCTTTCTGTCAGTAAGCCAAAGCACATATTTGTACGTACCCGTTCGGCAAGGAAAGTTTCTTTCCACTACGTCAGCTTTCATTTGCAGGGCGTACCGGAACGGCTCGGGTTGCTGGTCATTTTCAAGATCCAGACGAAATTCTACCTCCCCGTCTCCACCGATATAGCGTGCCTCTATCGGGTTCCAAAGAATTTTTCGCCCCTCCTGTATAATCGGTTTCCCCTCGAAGTGTTCTTGGAAATGAATAACGGTCAGTTTCGATTCCTGCTTATAAGTCAGCGACGATACTACGATACCAAGAATCGCATCCTTCCAGGCCAAATTTCGATTGTCAACAGCCACTCCGATTTCATAGCTCCCAGTATGGTTAGGCTGTATCACCTGATTTCCCAGCAGGACTGCACAATTTACATTCTCTGGTGCTTGAATGGTCAGGAAAGAATCCTTCAGGTCTTCATACCAAGTATTTTGGGGCAGACAGAATGCATTCTTTTCAGAAATCTCCGCAAAAACCTTTGGTACGGTAATTTCGTAATCCAACCCCGCCATTTGCCAAGTTACCGTACTCTCGCCTCGTTCCAGTCGGAAACCGTGGGTAAGTTTTCTGCCGGTGGATGTTACGAAAAGTTCTCCCTCGGTTTCCGTATCCAGGTAGAAAGGTCTGTCAAATTCGCAAGACAGCCCCGGTACAATGGCGTAGCTGAGGTCAAACACAACTTCACCACTGTCAAAATCCTTTACCTGCACATGATGCCTTTTCTCCACGATTGCAGGAAGTCCCACTAGAAATTGTCCATTTTCAAAGGGGCACTGGAAAAGCTGGCTGGTGGAATCGTTAATGGTGATTTGATAGTTCTTGGCATCCGCCTTTCCGGGAAGCACCACATGGAGTACAGGAGGTTCGGGGTAAACCGAGACAGTTTTTCCTTCAAATTTGGCACACACACTGGAATCACACTCCGGTGTCAGATACGCCCACACTCTCTTTTTGCCAGAATGATTATCCTCAAGAATATCCGTGCCATTCAAGAAAACACCACTCACAGAATCTGTCCACAGTCCGATTGACCGGTATGGCGCAACTTCTTCTGTATAATGATCTTCAGGATCATCAATAATCAGCTTGGCTGATTTCCTTACAATCAGGCGCAGCATTTGGTTGCATCGGATTAGCGGAACTTCTCCTCCTGCTGAATTGAAGCAAAGGAATTCCCGATACAGTTCACTGCCAGAGCGATAAATCTTCGTTTCTCCGGAGGCAATCCGAATCTCAAAACAGAAGCGTTTTTTCCAATTCAGCTTTTCCAATTGCGTCAACGGTATTTTGTGAGATCTTGTTGACCACAGGACATCGTTTCCATATATCATCAGTCGCTGTTCATAGATTAGCTGGTCATTCTGATACAAGGCTACAACAGGTGCCTCCTGTATTTCCGGCAATCGAATACCAGGAATGGACAGATAGATGTTATTATTCTCGTATGTGTACTCGGGACGAATATTTTCCTTTTTGTCAACAACTCTTCGTCTGACCGCAGCTTTCCGGTCATTTGTCATTTGATTTTTTTCAAATGCTGTTTTTTCCTGATACCATTCCTGCAGCAGTACATCCCAACGATTTTTTTCATCCAGTCCTGTCAGATTCCCCTGCGCAATCCAGTCAATTCTTTCCAGCAGCGCATCGCAAACGGCCGCCATGTATTTGGGGCACCGTACAAATAGTTCACGCAGACTGGACGACAATCGGTCTGATTGAATATTCTGCTTTTGACTACCTTTGGCAGGAACTGTCATCCAACGATTTTGAATTCCGGAAACGAACATAGACGCGACATTGCTGTCAGGGAAATAACTACACTCCAAATTTTTGTAGTAAAACCCATATAGGACATTATATAGATTCTTTATGGCCCAGTCTGGAGAAAGCGCGTGCAAGCGCAGTGTGTTATAGTATTTTTGCCCTCCCTCCGCAAAGAAGCGAACGTTGTACCGATCCTTGAGCACATCACAAAGGTATTGCCTCGCCATCTGCTCACTGCGATTTGTACGGATTGCTATTTCGGAGAAATTCAGCCCATCCAGAATTGGCTGCCATATTTCTCCACGTTCTTGTTCATCTCCACTTTCATCGGTATTAAAATTGGTTCTGGCAAGCAGCACACAAGCAACCGTCAGGATACGTCCTTCCATTAAGGATAGACTGTTCTTTTTCCCCTTACACATCTGCTCAAAAAGTTGGCGTGCCTCCTGAAGAATATCTGCCTTTCCTTCTTCCGATATGACATATTCTCCAATCAGCGCAGAGTTTCCACATAGATGATAAGCCGCTTTTGCAGCAGATTCTCCTTCCTCCAACTCAAATTTTTCAGACCTAAGTTCTCGTTCAACATCAAAGGCATCCTGGCGCGAATATGTGATACTTTCGTAGGTTGCCACACCGCATCCTCCTTTCTATTTGTTAGAGGTTCATATTTCATCCAACCATATGCAATATTACTAAAAAATTTTCCGTATGATCAAGCCGCATATCCTCATCGCAGTAGTCCTCTACACCGTTTTTATCAATCAAGAGGACAAATTAATTCAAGTTTTGGTAATAGCATAGGTATTTTCATCGATTTGTTCCCACATGGATTCCGCCAGAACTTTGGGGTTGATTTTGAAAGCCTCACAGAACTCCTGATAGTCCGGAAAATCATCCTTGAACCAAAGTGGTGGCGCTTCTA
>CAZCON010000072.1:0-7056 GCA_964500085.1 uncultured Lachnospiraceae bacterium | reverse complement strand
ATCGGATTCAGGATGAAAACTAAGAAAAGCAGACAGTCACTACAGGGAAAGCTTTCAGCTTCGCTGACCTACCGAATTGCGGCAAGCTTTGCAATTCTGTTTCTGGTCGCGGGGCTTTTTCTGCTGGCGGTATTTGGAATCGCCCGTTTGCGGGGCGTTTACCGAGAGCGAAAGGAAATCACAGAGGAGTTTGTGTATGCGCTGACAAGAGGAGAAGCAGACACGGCGGCACTGTGGGAGGAAGGGGGAACGCTTACGGTATATTCCGCAGAAACCGGAGAAGAGGTATATCGTCTGGGTGAGACAAAAAATGTCTGGCAACTCGGCAGGTGGTTTCTGGGGAAAGAAGAAACAGAATGGAGACTTTATGTGCGGGTAAAAACAGAGCTTGTACTGTACGGTGCAGAATGTGAGGCGGTTTTTGTATTTGATTGTACGGGAGAGGGCGGCCGGATAGGTTCCGAGCTTGTAACGTGCGCTTTCTGGGAGCTGGTGCTGACGCTTTTGGCAACCGTGGTATTTTATGCCGTTCACAGGGCTGTGTTTCGGCCGATGGATGAAATGTCGGAACAGGTAAACCGACTGAATCTCCAGAATCTTCACACAGAGCGCCTGAATGTTGAGGGGACAAAGGATGAGCTGAAGGCGTTGACAGTCGGAATCAATCGGATGCTGGACCGGATGGAGGAAGCCTATGAGATGCAGAAGCAGTTTGTTTCGGAGGCATCGCATGAGCTACGAACACCGATTACGGTGCTGCAGGGCTATTCCTCCATGCTGCGCCGCTGGGGGGCAGAGGATAAAGATGTGCTGGCAGAGTCTGTAGAGGCGATTGAGTCTGAAGCAAAATCCATGCAGGAGCTTGTCGAAAAGCTGTTATTTTTATCTCGGCATGAGCGCCGGAAGCTGCCGTTTGCCAAGGAATGGTTTGATATGGCAGAGGTGATTCATGAGCTGGAAAAAGAGATGGTATATCTTTCGGATACAAGGAAAATACTTTGTCCGGTATGCGAACCGGTAAGGGTATACGGGGACAGGCAGCTTTTAAAGCAGGCATTTCGTGTATTTTTGGATAACGCGGTGAAATATACTGCACAGGGCGATACGATTTCCATTTCCTGTAAAAACTGTTCCGGAGCCTGTGAGGTTGCGATAGCGGATACGGGAATCGGAATGCGGAGGGCGGATTTGGAAGGGATTTTTGGACGTTTTTTCCGGGCGGATACCGTGCGCGGGAAAAATATCGAGGGACACGGGCTGGGACTTTCCATTGCGAGACTGATTATTGATGGTCATGCCGGAAAGATTCTGGTAACGACCCAGTACACAAAGGGGAGCAGCTTTGTCATCACGCTACCGCGGCAGCGGGGAGCGTAAACGGGAAGGAAAGGCGGTGGAAGAATGGCGTGTCTGCTTTGTCCGAGACATTGTGAGGTCAACAGGTCGGCGGGAGAACGCGGCTTCTGCGGTATGACGGAGGAGCTTCTGGTAGCGCGGGCAGCGCCTCATTTTTGGGAGGAGCCGTGCATTTCGGGAAAACAGGGCTCCGGAACGGTATTTTTTTCGGGGTGCAGTCTGCGTTGTGTTTATTGTCAGAATCATAAAATAGCGGCAGGAAAGCTGGGCCATCCGATGTCGTCAGAGGAGCTTTTGGAAACCTTTCGTTTGTTACAGGAGCAGGGGTGCCATAACATTAATCTGGTGACACCGAGCCATTATGCGTTGCAGCTTGCAGAGATACTCCGCAGGGAAAAGCCGGCGGTTCCGGTTGTATATAATACATCCTCCTATGAATGTGTGCAGGTGCTGCGGAATCTGGAGGGACTTGTGGATATTTATCTTGCAGATTTGAAGTATCTGGATCAGTCTCCTGCAAGGCGGTATTCCCATGCGGCAGATTATCCGGAAACTGCCAGAGCGGCATTGCAGGAAATGGTACGGCAGACAGGAGGTGCCGAGTATGTACTGGAGGATGGCAGTGTGATAAAAAATGCCGTGGAGTACCCGGATGGGGCACTGATGCGGCGCGGTGTGATTGTGCGCCATCTTCTGCTGCCGGGGCAGACAGAGGAAGCCAAGAGGGTGCTGCGGTATTTGTATGAAACCTATGGCGATACCATTGCGATTAGCATTTTGAACCAGTATACGCCGCTTCCGCAGGTGGCAGCTTATCCGGAGTTAAACCGACGTGTAACGGAGGAGGAATATGAGGAGGTTGTGGAATATGCGTTGGAGCTTGGTATCGGACACGGTTTTCTTCAGGAGGGAGGCACAGCCTCCGAGAGCTTTATACCGGAGTTTTCCGGAGAGGAAGCCGGACATTAAGAGAAAATAAAAAAGATAAAAAGAGGATTAAAACGAAACAGCCGTTAAGATTTGTTCATAAATTTGCAGTACAATGTAAGAGAAGCTATTGAAAAGACAACGAATGCAGGATGGAGGCAGTTTTATTGGAGAGAGAAAAAATGGAAGCAGAGGAAGAAGAATATGAAGTGAAGGAGACGGCAGAGCTGCTGCCGCCGGAGCAGTATCTGCTTGCGAAAACCGCGACCTTAGAGGAATGGAAGCGGATGCAGCTGGTTTATAATGCCGCCTTAAAGGAGGTCAACACAAAGCTTGAAATTTTAAACAGTGAGTTTCAGATGGCACACCGTTATAATCCAATCGAGCATATTACGGCACGCATTAAGGCGCCGGACAGTATTGCAAAAAAGCTCCGTCATCAGGGCAGGGCGTTTACGGTGGAGAATATTTTACGCTATATTAACGATGTGGCAGGAATTCGAATTATCTGCTCTTTTACATCGGACATTTACCTGATTTCTGAACTGATACGCAAGCAGAGCGATGTTAAGGTGTTGAAAATCAAGGATTATATTGCAAATCCGAAGCCAAATGGCTATACCAGCTATCACATGATTGTGACGGTGCCGATTTTCCTTTCGGATATGACAATTGACACAAAGGTGGAAATTCAGATTCGTACCATTGCAATGGACTTTTGGGCAAGCTTAGAGCATAAGATGTATTATAAGTTCGAAGGAAACGCACCGGAGAATATTCGCAGGGAGTTAAAGGAATGTGCGGATCTGGTAGGCTTTTTGGACCGGAAGATGCTTGCGATTAACGAGGAAATCAAAAAGTACAGTGAAGAGGAAGAGGAGGAGGAGCTGATGCCGGAAAGTCTTCGGAGCCTGTACGGAAAAATTAATGAGGAAAATGAGGCAAATGAGGTGGTACGAAAGGAGCAAAAGGAACCTGTAGTGATTGATTTACAGGAAACGGAAATCCGTAAAGCAGGGATTATTGAGAAAAAGAAGATGTTTTCCAGAACAAAAAACAGAAAATTATCGGCAAAATAAGGGGATAGGTCCAATAATCTATTGACGTTTCAGGTCAGAATTGATAAAATGTAAATAGAGGAGAATACATAATGAAAAATATATACTGAGGAGGGTTTCATTATGAAAAGAAGGAAGTATTTTTTTGTTTTTTCTTTTCTGGCTTCCGTGTTGATGTTTGCAGCGGCATGTAGCAGCGGTTCTCAATATGTTCTGCCGACACTGGCACCAACCTATACACCGACACCAAAACCAGAAGAAAATAACGGACCGACTCCGACTCCGGCGCCGGATGCGGACAATACAATGATTATCACTTTAAATGGTGAGGATTTTAATCAGACCTCGCATTTTTCTGTCCGTGGAATTGGCTCTATTTCCGTAAAGCCAACGGCACATTCCGGCTCCTATGCGTTTTATGTGATGGGGCGTGATGCCGCATGGCACGGAATGTCGCTGAATTTTTCCGATACGAATGGTAAGGTGTATAATGTAATCGGCAAGATGATTCATGTGGCAGCTTATGTTTATCAGGAGACCGGTGAGCCGCAGGATTTCTCGTTTACTCTGGCGGTAAAGAAGCCGGATGGCACGCCGGACACACCGGAGTCCGTTTCTGTAAGTAATGTTCCGAGTGGTAAGTGGACGCTGTTAGAGGGAGATATTCCGGTATATGCAAACGTAACCTCGCCGACAGTCAGCATTGAAATGTCGTCTTCCGTAGAGCCGTTCTATTTTGACGATATCCGTGTGACCTATGATGAGTCCAGTGCGGTTGCGGCAAACAAGGAGTACAATGCAGCATCGTTTGATGTGCTTTATTTTGATTTTGAGGACGGGGAGACACATCTGGATTCCAGAGGCTCCGGTGCTCCGTCGCTTGCTTCCGGCGAGGGCCCGGATGGCTCTACCGCATTGTATGTTTCGGGACGTTCCCAGTCTTGGAACGGCGTACAGATTGATTTGACTGAGTATGCCCTTGGCGGTACAAAGCTTTGGATTTCTTATGATGCGAAGCACGCCGGCAGCCAGAAAACAAAGGTGACCTGTTCCCTGCAGTATACAACGACCGGCTCCAAGAACGAAAAGTATGCCAATATTACTTCGACAGAGTCTGTACTTCCGGGAGAGTGGACCGAGGGCTCGGCAACTACCACGATTACATCAATGGCGGATTCCGTGATTCTCTATTTTGAAACGGCGGGAACGGAGGATTTCTATGTGGATAATGTTATGATTTCCACAAAGGACCCGTCCACCATTACGATTGATAAGGATTCGAAGGGCGAAACTGTAATCGCTACAAAGATTGATACAACCGGCTATGTGACGATTCATTCCCTGAATGCGGATAAGCGGAGCACGGAGACGCAGATTATGAGTCTGCGCGGAAGTGCAAAGGTTGAGGTGGTAAGCAGCGGACATTCAGAGAACGGATTCCGTGTTTATGACCGTACTGCGAACTGGAACGGATTCGGTTTGGATTTCAAGAATCTGGATAATGAGTCCTTTAATGTTATTGGTAAGAATGTTTATGTTTCCGCATGGGTTTATCAGAATACTGGAGCGCCGCTTGATTTCTCCGCAACATTGCAGGTAAACAAGCCGGACGGTACGGCGACCTGGCCGGAGAGAGCAGAGCTGACAGTGCTTCCGAGCGGTCAGTGGACGCATGTGGAGGGGATTCTTCCGGTATATGCAAATGTAAGGGTTCCACAGATTAACTTTGAAGTTCCGGGCTCTGCGGATGCTGAGTTTATCATTGACGATATTCTGGTTATGTATGATCCGGACAGCAGTGTAGACCCGAATCCGGATTATGAAGAGGCAGCAAAGAAGACCTTTACCGGTGTAAATCTTGCCTTCGAGGATAACAACGCATTCTTTGAGGCGCGTGGTAATAGTAAGCCGTCCATCGTATATGGCGGTCATGAAAGTGATTTGTGTCTTGCAGTAACCGGACGTTCTTCCAGCTGGCACGGTGTACAGGCAGATTTGTCAGCGTATGATCTGGCAGGCAAGACGCTTGAGGTATCCTACTGGGTATGCCATGATTCTCCCACCCCGTTTGCCATCAATATGACAGCGGAGCAGAACGATGGTTCCGACACTACCTACACTCCGGTTGTGACAGGAGATGAGATTGCAGACGGTAAGTGGGTAAAGTATACGAACACCTATGAGGTACCAGCGAATGTAAAGAAGTTTATTCTCTACTTTGAATCGCCGGCGGAAGATGCTTCTTTCTACATTGATGATGTTTCGATTCAGCTGAAATAAATAATCGCTAAAACCTTTTCATCTGTTGATAGCAGCCGTCCTGTTCGTTTTTGAACAGGGCGGCCTCCTTCTTTTTTGGAGATTTTTTGAAAAATGATTTTTAAAACATGGAAAAAACCAAAAAACGCTTGACAAAGAATTTTTGCTGTGTTATATTACCAGTGGAGTTAGGCATGACTAACTGATATTTCAGAATCTGGAGGCAGGTATGACGTTAAAGGATGCACAGATTGGAGAAGAGTATATTGTGAAGGAGATTGTAACAGACGATGAAGAGCTGGATGCGTTTTTGTTTACTCTGGGCTGTTACAGCGGAGAGCCGATTACAGTTGTGTCCCGGCTAAAGGGAGGCTGTGTCGTCTCGATTAAGGATGGGAGATATAATATTGACAATGAGCTGGCATCTGCCATTGTCGTATAGGAATAAAAGGGAAAGGGCAACAATATAATGAAAGTGATTAGTTGTTGCCTGCTTTTAGCCTATGCGGTTAGCCTGTGCTACCTGCAGGAGTACAGGCAGGAAAAGGATGCAGCAGAAGGATAAGGAGGAAATTCAAATGAGAATCGCACTAACAGGAAATCCAAACAGCGGTAAGACAACGATGTATAATGCGCTTACCGGAAGAAATGAGAAAGTGGGTAACTGGGCGGGCGTCACTGTAGACAAAAAGGAAAGCTTGATTAAGAAAAGCTTTTATGCGGGAGCTGAGGAGCTGGTTGCGGTTGACCTTCCGGGAGCCTATTCCATGTCTCCGTTTACATCTGAGGAAAGTATCACAAGCGCTTATGTAAAAAATGAGCATCCGGATGTTATCATCAATATTGTGGACGCTACAAATTTAAGCCGCAGCCTGTTTTTTACAACGCAGCTGCTGGAGCTTGGGATTCCGGTCGTTGTAGCATTAAATAAAAATGATATGAACGAAAAGAAAAAGACGGAAATCAATGAAGAGCTGCTGTCTGAGAAGTTGGGCTGTCCGGTGATAAAGACAGTTTCCACCTCTGTCGGGCACAATGGTCTGGCGGAAGTGGTAAAGGCTGCAGTGGAGCAGGCCGGCAGAGGGCAGAAAGCACCGTATGAGCAGGGAGATATTAATCTTCAGGATAAGACGGAGGTTGAGGCTGCGGATAGAAAGCGTTTTGAATTTGTAAACAAGCTTGTGGCGCAGGTTGAAAAACGTAAGGTACTTACCAAAGAGAAGAATGCACAGGATAAGGTGGATGCCGTTTTAACAAATAAATGGCTTGGTATTCCGATTTTTGCGGTGGTAATGTTCCTTGTGTTCTACATATCGCAGTCTACGGTTGGCACATGGATTGCTGACTGGCTGGTAGGCTGGATTGAAACCTTTCAGAACTGGGTGGCCGGCAAGGTGGAAAATGCAAATCCGTTCTTGCAGTCACTGCTGGTAGATGGTATCATTGGTGGTGTAGG
>CAZCON010000071.1:0-7104 GCA_964500085.1 uncultured Lachnospiraceae bacterium | reverse complement strand
CTGCCGGAGAGCGTGTATTTGAGTTCTTGGAAGCCGAAGAAATGGAAGATGAAAGCAATAAAACAGCCAAGCTTCAAAATGTGAAAGGCTTGGTTGAGTTTAAAAATGTGAAATTTGGGTACGAGGATTCCGACAAAACCGTTATCAATAATTTTTCCGCTACCGCAAAGGCAGGGCAAAAAATTGCTATTGTAGGTCCCACAGGTGCGGGTAAAACCACAATGGTAAATCTGCTTATGCGTTTTCACGAGATACAGGGCGGCGAAATTCGTATTGACGGAGTTTCTACCAAAGATATCACCCGCGAAAATGTGCACGACCAATTCTGTATGGTTTTGCAAGACACTTGGCTTTTTGAAGGCACGGTAAAAGAAAATCTTATTTATTCAACCCCCAATGTCTCTGACGAAAAAATCCGTGAAGCCTGTAAGGCAGTAGGAATTGATCACTTTATAAGAACACTGCCGCAAGGCTATGACACGGTTTTATCCGACCAAGTAAATCTTTCGCAGGGTCAAAAACAACAATTAACCATTGCCCGTGCAATGATTGCCGACAAGCCAATGCTGATTTTGGACGAGGCAACCTCCAGCGTGGATACCAGAACCGAAATTCAAATTCAAAACGCAATGGATCAACTTATGCATGGCAGGACATCGTTTGTTATCGCCCACCGCCTTTCTACCATTAAAAACTCCGACCTTATATTAGTTATGAAGGACGGCGACATTATCGAAAGTGGCAAACACGAAGAATTGCTTGAAAAAGGCGGCTTCTATGCCGAGCTTTACAACAGTCAGTTTGAACAGGCATCATAATAGTAAGGGTGGTACAACAGAAAGTGCCACCCTCCCACAAGAAAATTTACATCCTGAAGGAGTGTTCTTTGCGAAACAGGGAAATTCAGGAAGCTCCCGCAGCCCCCAAACCATCCGAAATCTTTCCTTTACAGAATTAGGGGAATATGCTATAATGAAAAAGATTTTACGGGCATTTTGCCCTAAGGAGGAGGAACAAAAGAAATGGATGGACAAACCATACAGATTTTAATTGCCATGGTGATTTACATGGCGGTAGTCATTGTAATCGGAGTTGTATTTGCCAAAAGAGCAAATAAGAGCTCGGAGGATTATTTTCTTGGCGGCAGAACGCTCGGACCGTGGGTAACTGCGATGAGTGCGGAGGCTTCGGACATGAGCGGTTGGCTTTTGATGGGACTGCCGGGTGTGGCATACTGGTGCGGTCTGGCAGACGCAATGTGGACGGCAATCGGTCTTGCCGTGGGTACTTACCTGAACTGGCTGATTGTTTCAAAGAGACTGCGCCGTTACAGTGTAAGAACAAACGCTATTACACTGCCGGACTTTTTCTCAAACCGGTTCCGTGAAAAGAAAAAGGTCATTATGACGATTGCAGCCGTGTTTATTTTGATTTTCTTTACGGTGTATGCGGCAAGCTGTTTTGTTACCTGCGGCAAGCTGTTCTCTACTTTGTTTGGAGCCAAGTATGAGACGATGATGATTTTAGGTGCGGTATTTGTGCTGTTATATACGATTTTAGGCGGCTTCCTTGCAGAAAGTGCATCTGACTTTATGCAGAGTATCGTGATGATTGTGGCACTGGCGGTTATCGTGGTAGTCAGCACGGTGAATGCCGGTGGCTTTGGTGCGGTAATCGACAATGCGAAATCCATTCCGGGCTTTTTTGAGTTTTTTGGACTTGCCAGCCCGACGGTGGATGCAGAAGGCGTACAGTTAGTGGAAGCAGGAGCACCGGTATTTGGCGCGGCTGCGGATTACGGCCTTTTAAACGTATGCTCCATGCTGGCATGGGGACTTGGCTATTTCGGTATGCCACAGGTACTCCTTCGCTTTATGGCAATCCGTAAGGAAGAAGAACTGAAATATTCCAGAAGAATTGCAATGGTATGGGTAGTGATTTCCCTTGCAGTGGCAGTTTTTATCGGTATTGCGGGACGGGCACTGAATCCGGTCGAACATCTGACAAAGGCGGATGCGGAAAACATTTTCATCACCCTTGCCACCAGTTCTCTGCCGGCAATTCTGGCAGGCTTTGTGATGGCAGGTATTCTTGCGGCGACCATCAGCTCTTCGGATTCTTATCTGTTGATTGCGGCATCTGCATTTGCAAAGAATATTTATCAGGGGGTTGCTAAGAAGAAGGCAACGGATAAGCAGGTTATGCTTGTAAGCAGAATCACCCTGCTTGCAATCGCTTTGATTGCAATCGTAATCGCATTGGATGAAAACAGTGTTATTTTCAACGTGGTATCCTTTGCCTGGGCTGGCTTTGGCGCGACCTTCGGACCGCTGATGCTGTTCTCCCTGTTCTGGAAGAGAATTAACAGGGCAGGAGCGATTGCCGGTATGCTTGGCGGCGGTGGAATGGTATTCCTCTGGAAGCTTGTCATCAGTAAGCTTGGCGGCGCATTTGGCATCTATGAGCTGCTTCCAGCGTTTCTTTTCTCTTCTCTTTGTATCGTAGTGGTGTCGCTGCTTACAGCACCGCCGTCAAAGGAAATTGAAGAGGACTTTGAAGCAGTAAAGGCGCAGTAGGAAGTTTGACAGAAGCAGAAAGTGAAGCCCCGTTCTTTGAATGAAACTGTTCAGGGAATGGGGCTTTTGTATGGAGTTTAGTGATTATGAAACGAAAAAAACGGCGGAGAGGATGAACAGAACAGCTTCTTTTTACAGCTTTTTTGGCTCTATAGAGATGAAAACATTGACTTTTTGACAGGAAAAGAGTAGAATGTCGTAAGCGGGTAGGAGCTTGTGACAGTGTACTTGCATTTAGGAGGCTGCTGATGAAAAAAAGAAGATTATTGCCGGTATTTTTATTTGCTTTTTCATTGCTTCTTTGGATGATTGTTGCGTTTTTACTACATATTGAGATAGAACGAGACAGAAACAATCCGGCATTTTCTGTGAAGCTGGGAGGAAATGGTGTAGAGAGAGAACTGCTTTCTGTTAAGCTAGAGGCCTCGAAGTCGTGGGTTAACAATGCAGGTGATGCAGATATGACAGTCGGCGCACAGTATGATGGTGAGGTAATAAACCATTCAACGAAGGAGCTGACGGACTGGAGATTGGAAATCACGATGTCAGGAGAGGGAACACTTGACAGCTCGTGGAATGGAAGCTATACGCAGGAAGGGAAGAAGCTGTATTATACGCCGGATGCAGATGTAGAAAAAATTGTGGGGGAAACCAGCAGAACCTTTGGGTTTATTATGATTTCCGATAAGCTTCTGACGATGGAATCCTGTGTGTTGTACGGCTATCGTGAGGTGGTTTATGCACAGTATCCGTTATACAAGGTATTACTGGTAACAATCATTACATGGGGAGTGTTGCTTTTTTCCTATATCTGGGTAGAAATACGAACCAGACGGTACGAGCTACGCAGGGAGCAGGATGCAAGAATTATTTCCCAGACAATGAGAACCTTTGCGGAAATGATTGATGCAAAGGACCCGTATACGAGCGGACATTCGGCGCGTGTTGCCGGCTATGCAAAGGAGCTGGGACGGCGGATGAAGCTTTCGAATGATAAGCTGGTGGACCTTGGTTACATTGCTCTGATGCACGACTGTGGAAAGATGGGCGTGCCGGATGCGGTGCTGACAAAGCCAGCCAAGTTGGATGCAGAGGAACGGAAGCAGATGGAGGCACATGTCGTCATCGGGGGGAAAATGTTGGAGCAGTTTAATGCAATCGCTGGCATCCGGGACGGTGTGATGTATCATCATGAACGGTACGACGGTAAGGGCTATCCGGAAGGGTTAAAAGGAGAAGAGATTCCATTATATGCAAGAATTATCTGTGTGGCAGATTCCTATGATGCCATGACATCAGACCGCTGCTACAGACCGCGTTTGCCGAGAGAAAAGGTGTTATCAGAGCTTCGTGCCAACAGCGGGACACAGTTTGATCCGAAGATTGTTCCGCATATGATTGCGATAATGGAGGAGGACTTGACAGTAAAGAAAAGAAGCCGTATGATGAAAAAGGAAGAAAAGCCGGGAAAGAGAGGCTTTTAAGAAAGGAGAAGGCATGGGAATTACAACAAAAAGTTTTGGCAGGACAGCAAAGGGGGAGGAAGCAAAGCTTTATATTCTGGAAAACAAAAACGGCATGAAAGCGGTATTCTCCGACTTTGGCGCAGTTTTAGTACAGCTTTGGGTACCGGATAAGAAGGGACAGTTGGCCGATGTGGTATTAGGCTTTGATACACTGGAAGAATATGAGAAGAATCCAACCTTTTTTGGCTCCTTTATCGGACGCTGCGGTAATCGGATTGGTGGCGCAAAATTTACGATTAATGGGAAAGAATACAGGGTTGAGGATAATGATAATGGAAACTGTCTGCATGGTGGCTCCGTAAGCTATGATAAATATCTGTACGAGGCAGAGACCTTTGAGGAGGAGGGTGGTGTCAGCGTTGAGTTTTCTCGCCTGAGTCCTGATATGGAGCAGGGCTTTCCGGGAAATCTTGATATTACGGTAACCTACACCCTGACGGATGAAAATGAGCTTGCCATTGAGTATCTGGCAGTATCGGATAAGGATACCATTGTTAATTTTACCAACCATTCCTATTTTAA
The DNA here is from genome assembly GCA_964500085.1 of uncultured Lachnospiraceae bacterium. GTDB lineage: Bacteria > Bacillota > Clostridia > Lachnospirales > Lachnospiraceae > SIG307. Next base: position 2,480 of record CAZCON010000071.1, on the reverse strand, counting down.
CCTTGCAGGACATGATACTGGTCTTGCAGTAAATCAGGAGGTAATGGTGGATGCGGATGCCTTTACGATTACAGATGCCAAGCTGATTCCTACCGGTGAGCTTACGGATGTAACCGGTACGCCGATGGACCTCAGAATACGTAAGCCGCTTTCCGAGGGCATTGACGCTGATTATGAGCCAATTCGTCTGGCAGGCGGTTATGACCATAACTATGTATTAAACAATACCGGGGAGGATGCAGAGTTTGTGGCGGAGTTGTTCGATAAAAAGAGCGGTCGTGTGATGGAGGTTTATACCAACCTTCCGGGAATGCAGCTTTATTCCGGAAATTTTATTGAAAACGGTTTAAAGGGAAAGGGTGGCTGTACCTATGGAAAGCGGCACGGAGTATGCTTTGAAACACAGTATTTTCCGAATGCCGTGAATATTGAGAGCTTTCCGTCTCCGGTCGTGAAGGCTTACAAAGAAGCAGAGTCCATGACCGTATATAAGTTTACAATAGAGAAGTAAAACAAAATGGGGCCGTTGCATGAAAGTGCGTGGCCCCGTTTGCTGTTAAAAAAGCCGTTTAAAGCAGGAAAGCAAAGCAACTCTCCGGTACGGCTTATTTTGTGCCGTAGATGCGGTCGCCGGCATCGCCAAGACCCGGAAGAATGTAGCCGTGCTCATTCAGACACTCGTCCTTTGCACCGACAAAAATATTGACATCAGGGTGAGCTGCCTGCAGCTTTTCAATGCCTTCCGGCGCTGCAATTAGGCACAGGAAACGAATCTTACTGATGCCGCGCTTTTTCAGCAGATCAATGGCTGCAATAGCGGAACCGCCGGTAGCAAGCATCGGGTCAACAACGAAAATTTCACGATCCTTTGCATCGGACGGAAGCTTGCAGAAATACTCTACCGGCTCCAGGGTTTCTTCATTACGATAAAGGCCGATATGACCTACCTTTGCATTCGGTGTCAGGTTCAGAATGCCGTCTGCCATATGCATACCGGCACGGAGAATGGGAACGACACAGAGCTTTTTTCCTGCAATTTCCTTTACGGTGGTCTTTACTAACGGAGTTTCTACCTCTTTGTCGGCAAGCGGAAGATTGCGGCTTGCTTCATAGTAAATCAGCATGGCGATTTCGGATACCAGGGCGCGAAATTCCTTAGTAGAGGTGTTTTTGTCACGCATAATACCGATTTTGTGCTGAATTAACGGGTGGTTCATAATGGTAACAGTTGACATATCGAATCTCCTTTCTTTTCCTTTTCAGTATAGCAAATTTTGTCGGGAAAGAAAAGAGAGAAAACAAATTTTTGTAAAGAATATGCCGTTCTGTTTATAAAACGGAAAAAGAGAAAAAATATACCTCCGCAAACAACGGAGGTATCCAGAGGAGAAGCCCAGTTATAATGGGGAGGGTGATTGCCGGGCCCAATCTTATGAAAAAGTAGTGAACCTATAACCATAATAGTAAGCTTGCAATTCCCTTTGCTTATGAAGCTATTATATTCTTCATATATGAGTTTCGTGTGGACATTTTATGAACAATTTGTAAAGATGCCAAAAAATACGGAACTTAAGGATTTTAGATATTGTAATTATACGGAAAAAGATTTAAAATGGAAATAGTGGAAGTTATTGTTTGAGCAGGAGAAAATAGAACTGCATATACTTCTGATGACAGAACGGAAAGAAACAAAGAGAAAGTGGGAAAAGTAATGAATCTATTTAAAAAGCTTCTTCGAAAGGAATTTGGGAGAAAACGATACAATGGCTTTGCAGAGGTGATGTATCAGAAAGACGGCGCAGAGACAAAGAAGTGCAGGCGGCTGTATGATGAAATGTATGAATACTGCAGCCGTTTGGATTCGGAACGTATTATCGGAATGCAGATACGTTTAAATGAGGTGATGCTTCAGGCATTTTGCGTGGAGAGGACATATGCACTGGTGTTTTTTATTTTTATAGCGGCGTGGTTCTTTTTGCTGAAGGCCGGTCTGCAGACGGAGGTGCTGTTAGTGGCGATTGCTGCGATTTCGGTTGGCTTTGCCGTAAGAACCCGTGAGTATATTATAAATCACTATGCGTATGCTGATGCAAAAATGGTTGAAACGTATCAGGCGGTGCTCGACCGAATTATGATTTCTCGCGCAAGGAACCGGCAGGAGGAGCCTGCAGAAGGAAAAATTGACTAAACACAAAAGGAGCAGAGGGGCAGCATGGATAAGGTATATGTATTTTTAGCAGACGGGTTTGAAGAAATTGAGGCGTTGACGGTAGTGGATATGCTCCGGCGCGCAGGCGTAGAGACTGTGACGGTTTCCGTGAGCGGAAAGCAGAGGACGGTAGGAGCGCATGGAATTGCTGTGGAGGCAGATGAGATATTTACAGAAGGAGCTTATCAGGACGGCTGTATGGCAGTGCTTCCGGGCGGAATGCCGGGAACGAAGCATCTGCAGGCACATGAGGGCTTAAAAGGAGTCCTCC
>CAZCON010000070.1:0-7104 GCA_964500085.1 uncultured Lachnospiraceae bacterium | reverse complement strand
CCTGCATTATGATGTCGGAAATCTGCGTCAAAAGGTAGTGGTTTTTCATCGCATTACTATCACGACTGTTCAGATGCTCTATATCATATATCCCGTTTTTCTGGTTATTAAATCCCTCATTTTCAATCTTCCAACGTCCTCTGGCTGCATTTACCAGCTCCTCTACCATCTTCTCTGTTACTTCTATATTTGTCAGCCACCGGAATTTCACGCTTTTTCCTGTTTTTGCCTCGTAGCTGTACTCAAATATATTTGCCTCTTCCGGTTTCTCCAACGTACTTTCTACATGATTTACAAATCTTGCATTTCCTCTTTCGCGACACACCCCTTTCACTTCGGTGCTTTCCCCGCTTTCCTTAAATAACTCATAGCTTTCATCCAGACACTTCTGACGCGTTCCCTTATGGGTAAAGATATATTTATACCCATTTTTTCTGCACAGTTCCATCATCGGCTGGGTTTCATAGAGATTATCCGCCTGTATACATACCGGCAGACGCGGATAATCCTTCCTCAGTCGGTTCAACAGCCTTTTGGCTGCATTTGTCTCGCAACGAATTCGAAAGAAGTTAGAAGAGAATCCAAAGAAAAAATTTGAGGAATATCTTTTATCTTTAGTTGAGTGGTTAAATAATCAGAATATTGATTCTATTATTCTTGAGAAAGTGTTTGCGTTAAAGATTAAAATGCTCAGAAATCATTGCTTATCACTGAGCAACCATTCAACAAGGTTGAGGGATTTAATACCGTCATAAGAGTTGTTGAGTCCTGTATCAAGCGTTAAAATAATCTTCTCGTAATTGTCCCTGATAGCTTGTAGTGGACGCAATTCCCTTGCACGGACATCTTCGCTCTTCATTGATTCCGTGACCTGCACGTAAAGCTTATCGTCGGCTTTGGATGCGATAAAGTCAACCTCGGCGTTATCTACTTTACCGATTGCAACGTCATATCCGCGGCGCAGAAGCTCGAAGTAAACGATATTTTCAAGCGTGTGTCCCGTATCACGATCTCTGAATCCTAAGAGATAATTACGGAGTCCTATATCAACGATATAGTATTTACCGAGGGTGCGAAGGTATTCTTTGCCCTTAATATCGAAGCGTTTGATGTCATAGAAAAAATAAGATTCAAGCAAAGCTCCCACATAGGACTGCACAGTATGGGTGCTTGGTGCGCCCTTACGCCCCGTTTCTTCTATCAATCCTTCATTCACAAGTGTGTTTCCGATGGAAGAAAACGATACGTTGCTACCAATGTTATTCGCAAGGAACAATATGATTTTTCGGAGCAGGATTGGATCGGTAATCTGCTTTCTGGCGCGCTTTTTCTCACGTTCAAGCACGTCACGAACTATAACGGACGAGAAAATACCGTCAAGTAGAACAAGAGCCTTCTCTTGGTCAAGTCCAACGTCTGCAATACCCGGCATTCCTCCAAAGCGAATGTAAGCGTCGAATACTTCACCAAGATCATATTTTTCACCATTTTGATCGACTGCAGCCTTGCGTGTTCCGCCGAGTGCGCTGACCGTTTCTTTGATTTCAAAGCCGTGAAATTCAATGAACTCTGCAAAGGAAAGCGGGAGCATTTTGATCTCTACGCAGCGTCCTGAAAGGTAAGTTGAATACTCCGAAGATAGGAGGTAAGTGTTGGATCCTGTAATATAGATATCGCAATTCAAGTCAACTCGGAACGCATTGATGGTGTCCTCCCACTTATCAATACGCTGCACTTCGTCGAAGAAAAGGTACATACGCTCGCCCTCGATTGCTCTATCCTTTACATAATGATAAAGTTCATCGGCAGTCATATCCTTGAAGTCGTGGGACTCAAAGTTTTTATTTAGAGAAGTCGAGGCGTTTTTGGGTGACGCATTGCAGATATCTGGGCGTTTTTATATCTGTATGCAAAAATCCCGTATCCAACAAACCGTCAGATAGGGGATTTACTGTTAGTACTTTTAGATTTGTAGATTTGCAGCATACTTAAACGGAATAATGTCTTTAGGTGCTGTTTTAATGTAAGCCTGCTCCTTATGCATAAAAGAAGCGATTTGATTTTTGGTCATCTTTCCAAGCTTTTCGATAACAACATCCAAAACCTTCTTATCCTCCTCTGTAAGAGCGGGGAATAAAGTTTCCTCCTTTAAGGAAAAATGATATGCATTTGTTTCTCCCATATCCACTTCCTCACATGGAATATCCTTTAAATCAATGATGGAATTGTGTCCTACCGGTACAGCTCCCATTGGCATTGCCTGATACACCAGACCTGTCATAGCAAATCCCCTGTTCTTATAAGAAAGTGCATCCGCATACCACAGTAGTTTCATAAGCTTAACTTTATAAAGATTAGTAATCTGTTTAGAAGCTGCAAAATAGCGAATCACATCAACAACCTTATTTAACGAAAGCTCTGTGTTGCCATGAAACAATTGATTACCATGAAACCTTGCATAGCTGGCTTCAATAGCCTTACGCAAGTATGCATCATGGTCTTTCTCATATAATGCGGTCGCTGTCTCCAAATATTTCTGATAAGACTCCTCAGTCAAAGTTTCCTTGGCATCACTTAATAATGCCAAAAACCACTCGGAATCTCCATCAATTTTCCTTAATATCGTATCATGTGCTTTATCCTGTACCTGATGCCCCTCATATCTGGTAATCGTTTTTCCACCCCAACCAAGAAGAATGCAAAGATCACTTTGACTAATTCCATATTTTGCACGGATGCCACAAATCTCCGAAGATGTCAACAAACCCTCATTTCTTCTGTACGCATCCTTAAGCCGTATGTCATTTTCCTGCATCTGCTGCTCATCCATGTAGAATTCTTCTGTTGCATCACAATACAAATAAGATGCTTCATAATCTACGTTTACATTTTTAAATGTAGAATTCTCAAGAAGAAGAACTGTTTTCACTTCATGCTCTTCCATGCAACATGTGCACAATCTCTTTTCACTTTTCAAAATTTTCATGTTCATGAAAACACCTCCCAATTCTTTCTATAAGGAAACATTTCCGGTGTGAATGGTCTTTCTGCAAAATGAAACGACATTATAAATGTTGTAGTTTGACCATACATACCAAGAAGTTCCACTCTAATTTTAATATATACATCATCTGTTCCATTGTATACCTTGCCAAACTCACGCATCTCACTTCTTTTTGGAAAGCGAATATCTTTCACAGTCTGTATATAGTCTTCCACACTTAGCGACAATAATTCTCTCTTTAATGCCTCCACAGGATTTTCATCCGGAAATAATGTATTCACTGTATATTGATTAGTGAATTTCTCATCTCTGTTTTCATCTACATGCCGTTTGGCTTGAAACTTTATCTTAGCTCCATTATTAAGCGCATATTTTAAACCTTGAATATATGCTTTTACCTCTAATTCACTTTCGATTCGTACTTGTGTTTCTTTTGTCAAATCAAAATCCTCCAAGGTATCAATTGATACTTCAATCATATAGCTATTTTCTATTTTTGTCAATCGTCTTGCATCAGAATGGATGGGGTTGTACTTTTTAATTTGAAGAATTTTTGCGTAACTGGGAATGTGTGTTCCTCGTCTGAAACATTTTCCAATATTTTATATCGCACTTTTAGCATTTGAAAGCCACTCGTTTTATAAAGCGCGCAGCATGACATACACAGGATTGCCCTTCTTGTTCACATATTCATAAAAGTCCGTTTCAAACCCGGATTACCGCGGTATAATTTGGAGTTCATATTTTGAATCATTTCCTGTATTTCGACAATTGTCATAGTTCTATACTTTTTCTTCTGTAGCTCTGGAGCATCGCTTTCCTGCAAGCTTCGTAAGGTAATCATTGTCCTGCCCTCCGTTTCATCAAAATAAGGCGACCGTTCCGAGCTTAGTATATCATAATGTAAGCTGCTTATAAAGAATTTTGTTTGCGTTTCTTCACAAAAGAAACATACTTTAATCAAAGAATTTTCAATGATAGCTTTTATACTGAAAAGCAAAGAATAGATGCTTGGGGAAGAGATAGTCTGCCCCGACGGATACCTATAACTTGTAAGATTACGGCGTGATTTTGATTTTACAAGGCTTATGGGGAATGGCAATGGAAAAGGAGAGTATCGTATGAGAAAAAAGAAATTAGGTAGGTGTATTTTATTGACCGGCTGCGTGTTGCTTGCGGCGTGTGGAGCTTCTTCTACAGAGGACAAGACGGAAAACCCAACGATTGTAGAGGATAAGAACCAAGCGACAAAGTCTGATTCCGGAGAAGCCGGCGGCGAGGCAGCGGTTGCCCAAACTGTGACGGGTATGGTGCAAAAGGTGGAAGGTTCTACCATAACACTTGCGGTTATGAATCTGTCTGGCGGCGGACAGATGCAGCAGCCGGGAGGAGGCGTGCCGGAGCTGCCGGATGGAGAGAAGCCGGATGGCGGACAGATGCAGCAGCCGGGAGGAGATATGCCGGAGCTGCCGGACGGAGAAAAGCCGGATGGCGGACAGATGCAAATGCCAGGAGGCGCTACGATGGGAGGAGAGACGATTGTGACAGTTGCGGTGACAGAAAATACAACGCTTTCTGATGCTACCGGCAATGCAATCAGCGTGGAGGAGTTAAACGTATCCTCTATGGTTACGGTGCAGATGGATGAGGATGGCAATGCGCTCTCGATTGTGCTCTCGGCTATGTCAGCGATGGGAGGCATGGGTGGAAACACGCAGGGAGCACCGGCTTCCTATGAAGCGCTCCGGCATTATACAGAGGATGCAGAGCTATCGGGGGAAACGGTTTCTTCTACCGGTACTGATGAAAATGCCGTGTTGGTGAGTGACGGCGCAACCGTAAACTTAGAGCAGCTTACTTTGGATAGAACCTCGTCCGACTCCTCCGGTGGGGATGCCTCCAGCTTTTATGGAATCGGAGCTGCGGTCTTAGTTACGGACGGAACCGTAGAAGTGTCGGATAGCACCATCGAAACGGATGCAGCAGGTGCGGCAGGGGTATTTGCCTATGGAAACGGCACAGCCTATGTCTCGGATACTACGATTACCACGACACAAAATACATCCGGCGGAATCCATGTGGCAGGAGGAGGGACCCTGTATGCGTCAAATCTCACAATAGAAACAAATGGTGAATCTGCGGCGGCGATTCGGAGTGACCGCGGCGGCGGTACAATGACGGTAGATGGCGGCACATATACTTCGAATGGTTCCGGCTCTCCGGCGGTGTATTGTACGGCAGATATTTCCGTTGCAGACGCAACGCTTACGGCAACCGGCTCGGAGGCTGTCTGCATTGAAGGCTTGAACAGCCTGACTCTGACCGATTGTGACCTTACCGGAGCCATGCCGGATTTGACCCAGAATGATTGTACCTGGACGGTGATTTTATATCAGAGTATGTCGGGCGACTCGGAAGTGGGAAACAGCACCTTTACCATGAATGGTGGTTCTCTGACCTCAAAAAATGGCGGCTTGTTCTATACAACAAATACGGAAAGCACCTTTTATCTTTCCAAGGTGGAGATTACCACTGCGGAGGACTGTGAGTTTTTCTTAAAGTGCACCGGCAATCAGAACCAACGCGGTTGGGGAAAGAGTGGTGCCAACGGCGCTGATTGTACTTTCACTGCCAACGAGCAGGAAATGTATGGAGCGATTCTTTGGGACAGCATCAGTACGTTGGAGTTTTGTATGGAAAACAAAAGCGTATTCATGGGGGCATTTTTACAGGAGGATGGTGCAGCAGGAACAACCGATGACGGCTATGCAAACCTTTTGATAGATGAAACTTCAACATGGGTTGTGACCGCTGATAGCACACTTAGCACAGTAACCTGTCATGGGACGATTGTGGACGCAAATCAGAACAGCGTGACAATTCAGGGAACAGACGGAACGGTATATGCAGAAGGGACAAGCCCGTATACCATCACGGTTGCTGCGTATTATAATTAGAGAGTAGAGGTTTTATGTTAAGAAAAACGCCCCGCCTTTTTTGGAAGGGGCGTTTTAAATACCGGATTCTTTCTACCGGAATATTGAAAGTGGGATAAAGGCAAAGGTGTTGGGAAGATTCCTTAGAAGTAATGTAGTAGAGCTTTTACCGATGAAAATGCAAAAAAATAAAAAACTATTGCATTTTTCTTGGTTTTTGCATATACTAAATGTAACAGAGTTGCCCGAAGTCTTTTGGACATGGGGGGACCAGGCTGAGACTTGTGCTCAGCTTTTTTATGTTGAGGAGAGATTTTATGGATTTGAAAAACCCATTGACCTTTAATGAACAGTTGGATAAGTTGATTGCACACGGGATGGTTATTTCTGATAGAGAAAAAGCCAAAGATATTTTGAAGAGAGTAAATTATTACCGATTCACAGGTTATGCTTTGCAATTTAGGAAAGACCCTTCCGGCAGCTTGTTATAGCGAAGTTTCGTCCGGCTGGTACTTTTCCATGATTTCAGCCCTTGCCACATCTACCCATGCATTCAGATTCTGTATCTGCATGGATGCGATTCCCTCTACACGAATCTCTATGTCAGCAAGCAATTTAACAATAACATTCTATTAGCCATTTTCGAAAAAATATTGATATTGGCGTTAGCTTGTGGCAGGATAATATTGTGAGGTGATGCACTTGAAAGTAATCGCTCCGCTCAAAGATTTCCATTTGACAGAGCGATTACTTTCCGGTAGTCCTACCTGAATTGATACAAAAACGTCAACAACGCCGGCATGTGGCAAAAGGAATCCTCCAAACGATATCGCAGTTCGCCCTTTTCTTCCTTTTTTGTGAGAGGCAGCTTCTCCAAGGCCTGTTTCGTTTCCTCAGGCAGTAGCGTTGCCTTGGCAGCAATCTCCTCTAAGGATACAAAAAGGTCAAAGTCACGTATGGTTAGTTCATACAGCGCATACATAGTTTTCAGAACACGAAGCTCCGAAAAACGCTCCATTGCAAGATTTGGAAGCAGTCCAATATCCGGACAGCATTGACCGGATTCCCATTTGGATACTGCCTGATTGGTAACGCCAAGGGCCTTTGCCAGTTCTTCCTGCGTCATTGCGTTTTGTTTTCTTAAAAAAGCAATCTGTTCCTGTA
>CAZCON010000069.1:0-7150 GCA_964500085.1 uncultured Lachnospiraceae bacterium | reverse complement strand
TTGCCAGAACGAACGTATTCTTTACCGAGGTCAGGAACACATCATCTGCAAGTATCAGGTTGATATAGTTCTGCAATCCTATAAACTTTGGTGGCTCCAATACGTTAAAGTAGGTGAAGCTGAGTACCAGCGACATCACAATTGGTGCCACAATAACCAGAAGAAACAGCAAGGCATACGGCAGAACAAACAGGTAACAGCTTTTTGCCATCTTAGCCTTTTTCCACGCTACGCGCAGATCTCTTTTCTTTTTGCTGAAATACAGCGATAAAATACTGCCCATGTCATCCTCCTTTCTATTCTTCTACCGGAAGACCAAACTCAAGACGCTTCTTTACAATCTCGTCATTGATGGTCTTTGTGTAGTCACGCAGGGTTTCACGTGGGTCTTCCTTATCATTGTATACCTTACGTGCTGCGTTGGTAATATGTCTGGTGGTATAGTAGCCGCCTGCCACCTCAGGAATCTTTACTGTATAGCTCCACTGCTCCTTCAGCACTTCCATCTCTTGGGAATTCCACGGAAGCTGGTCGAAAGTGATGGTATTTGCCGTCGTATGTCTTGCAGAGGAACCAAGCACTGCCTCCATCTCACGACCGTAACGGGTCTGAGTTTCAGAATCTGCCCACCACTTAATGAACTCCCAACACTTCTGCTTGAATTCATCACTGCGTTCCTCTTTCTTGAACAGCATGGTACATACTCCCCAGGAAGAACAGGAATGGTCAATCGTGCCATCTGCCTGCTCTACACCCGGAACCAGTGCAAACTCCCACAGACCTCTGATTTCCGGAGCGGAAACTGCCAGAGTATTGTAGATGTTGTAGTCCTGAATACCAATTGGCATCTCGCCGGAACGGAAACGGGTTGCAAAGTCGTAGGTCGTCGGCAAACCATAATGGGAATAGAATCTTGTATAGGTTTCGAATGCCTTGATGCCTGCCTCGCTGTCAATCAGAGTCTTTGTCTTTCCCTCATTGTACAGGGAACCGCCATTCTGATACAGCAGTGCCAAAAATGCGGACAAATCCGGAGAAGCGGTAGTGCCAAACTTACGCTCTGTGGACGGAATTGCCACCTCCAGGTTATTCTGCTGAATCGTCGGAAGCATATCAATCAGGTCGTCCCATGTTTCCGGAACACTCAGACCAAGCTCCTCCATAATATCGGTACGATAGAACATTACGTTAAAAATCTGCGTCTCCGGCATACCGTACAGACCGCCCTCGAACCAATACGGTGCGGTGGAACTGTCGCTGTACTGTGCAACAAGCTCTTCCCAGCCTTCAAACTGGGTCAAATCCTCTACCGCATTACGGAGTGCATAGTCAACCGGATCGCCCTGGTTCATGGAAATCGCAATATCCGGGCCGGTACCTGCTACCACCGCGCTTCGAACCATTGCCTGCTGTACCAGCTTTACGTTGACCGGAATCCCGGTCTCCGGCGTAAACATTTCATCCACTAAGGACTTCAATACGGAGCTCTGGTCACGACCGGTCAGAATCCAGACCTCAAGAACATCCGCATCATCTCCCTCGTAAATGTCACCCAGTGCATTGTAATCTACGGTAAACGATGCGATAAAATAACGAACCTCATGAGCAACCTTTGCCCAAACAGAGCTCTTTATCTTCTCCGGCTTCTGATTTGCGCCGGTCACGGTGATATAATCAATATCAAGCGGTCCCTCTGCCAGAGAATTAATGGAAGTACCCAGCGCACTGATATTCGCCTTGAAGCTTGCAAACTGCTTTGTAATTCTGTCCGGATTCTTCACGAACTTTTCCATCTGCTTTGCCAGCGTCTGCACTGCTGCAAGATAAGCGGACTGCTGTCCGGAATATTCTACAGAATCGTCAATCAGCTTATATAAGCGCTTGTATTCCAGCTCCATGCCTTCCATTACTTCCGGATAAACCTGATCCAGCTTGTAGTCACGGTACTTATCCGGTGACGCACCCGTCAGTACAAGAATGGTACGGTACATCTCATTGATACGGCTCATGGAATCCTGCAAATCATTTAAAATGGTACCCATACCGCCAAGCGTAACCTCCATACGGAGCGTATGCGTTCCGGCGGTCAGATAAAACTGATACGGTACGCCTTCTTCATCTGCCAGTGTCACATTTTCCCAGTTGGAGCTGAAACGGAACGGAACTACAGACATTTCTCGGAACGGAACCTCACCGTCAATATACACGATACGGTTGGAAACCACACCACGGCTCGCATTCTGACGTGCCTTTACGGTAATGCTGTAGTAACCATCCTCCGGCACTGCAATCTCCCACTCAATCCACTGTCCTGCGGTCTTCCATGTGGAGCCGCCGCCATAGTTTAACTTCTGCGCCGTAACGCTGTATGGCACCGTGTTCGGAGACGAGTGATCCGAACGGGCATACAAGGACGCATCTGAACGAACCGTTGACTTTTCTCCCTGAAACGTCTCTATGTAGTCTGCCCCGCCGGCTGCCTGCGGCTGTGCCGCGAGATATTCCTTGTAGCTCTGCACCTCGGTCACCGACTGCAGGGAAATCCTGCGGATTGCCATCGGCTCGTTTACGCTTTCCAGCGCAATTGTATTGATGCCGGCTTCAAAATAATACTCGTATGGATCGGTAAAATACCCCATATAGTCCATAAAGTACGCCGAGCACCAGTCCGGTGCCTCCACCTGTGTCGGGCGGCGGTCATTTCCCTGGTTATCCGTCTTTACCTCGCCGCCGTCAGCCCAACGCCTTGTAAACGTAAGAGCATCAGAGCCGGTAAACGGAAGCTCTCCATTGATATAGAAAGCGCGCTCCATGCTAACCCCTCTGGACTCTACCGGATAATATTCAATATATACACGGTACATACCGCTTTCCGGCACTGTTATCTGCCACTCGGTATAACCGCTATCCTCCTGATAAAGAACCTTTTCTTCCCCTTCATAATTGGTCTTCACCTCAGTTTTCTTAGAAGTATCCTTATTATATGCGGTCAGATCCACATCGATATCTTCTACCTGAGGTCTCGCTGCATCTGCATGACCATTCAGATACAAAGCGTAGGTATCGCTTCGCCCAAATTCACCGTCAGACACTTCAAGATTTGTCCCTTCATACTTTTCTCTGAAGCTGCTGTCCCTGTTGCCAAACACACTGACCAGTACAATCACTGCGACCACAACAACCACTGCCGCTACAGAAAGGAATATTTTCTTTCCTTTTGACATAGTCTTCTCCTTTCCTGTGCATATTCCCTTCGCACATCGGTTTGCCGTAACGACAAACCAAAGCCGGCGCGCACACCACTAAAAGCTGTTTCACCAGCCTTGTAAAAAATGCGTATCGGCTTTCTTCCTTTGAACAATATCACCAAAGGATTGCTTTTTCCTTTTTTGTACAGTTTTACCAAAAAACGTACAGTCGGAAAAAGCCTTTTTTGTATTGTATCGTGCCGTTCCCGTCTTTTTTCACAAAAGCCCTACACAAGGCTTACTTCCCACAGCTGCTCCTGTCATACCCGCCGGACACAATACGGCGAAATTCGACGAAGCAAAAAACGGCTCTTTACAACCTACACCCATTATATTATGAGATTTGTATAATTTCAAGTATAAAATGAAGTTTCGGAGAAGTTTTTTTATGCACTTTATCCCCTGCCCTACAAGGTGTTCTATCGCAATTTTTGATTTATTGTCTCTCTTTGTTTTTTATTGTCGAACCAAAAGGCTCTTTTCGTCAAATTTCACAAAAAAGTCATCAAAATCCGATTGTGCAAAATGACAAACGACTCCCCTAGGAGTTTGACACTTGTTTCTATTATGATAAAGGGTACACCAAAACAAACCCTCGCCGGTTTGACGGAGTCCCTTGCATGGTTTTGTTTTGAGTTCCTAAATTTATGCCGTTTTTTCAATTTAAACAGATGTTTTCCGGTTCTCTCAGCTTGGATTTTATTGTGTGATTTATTTAAGTTATGAGCCATTGCTGGCAGCATACTTTCAGCTTCTACATTCTGTGTTCTCCGACAAAGGAAATGCCGGAAACCCATATGTCGATGTCGGAAATACATAGGATACGATTTCTGCACACTTTTTTCTATCAAGCACCGACTCTCTTTGTACCAATTCATTACTATCCTATACCAATTTATTTATGCCGCTATCGCGTTATCATTATTGCTGTTTTACAGGTACAGCCATTTTCGCTGTTTTTCTTGACCTTTCACTGTTTTAATGCTATAATAACTGCGAGTTTGTTTCTAAACTTTATACTTATTTTATTGGAGGGTTTTTAAAATGAAAAAGACATGGAAAAGCTTACTTGCTGTTTCCGCTATGGCTACAATGTTATTTGCCATGGCAGCATGCAGCACCAGCGGAACCGGCGAGACAACGCCTACGCCGACTGTTGCCGCGGAGCCGACTGCCGAACCGACTGCTGAGCCGACTGCCGAACCAACCGCGGAGCCGACTGCTGAGCCGACCGCTGAACCGACTGCTGCTCCGAGCAGTGAACCGGTTATCGTTCACAACATTACTGCTGAAAAGAAGAGAGATACCCTGTATTTTGGTTCCAGAGGCAGCGGTGTTGCATTCTGGGCCAATACCTTCGGTAAGGACAGCGAAGGCTGCGTACAGGTTACCAGCCGCGGTGCTACTTGGCACGGTGTTTCCCTTTCCTTTACGGATGCCACCTATACTTCCCACGACGTAACCGGCAAGGAAGTATTCGTTTCCTTTGATGTTTATCAGGAAAGCGGTGCTCCTATTACCATTTCCTGTACCCTGCAGGTAAATAAGCCGGATGGCTCGCAGACCTGGCCGGAGCGCGTTTCCGGTGAAGTTCCGAGTGGCGAATGGGTACATATGGAGGGCACGATTCCGGTATATGCCAACGCATCCGCTCCTTCCTTAAACTTTGAGTCCTCAGACAATGACAAGGCTGATTTCTATCTGGATAACGTCATCGTTTCCTACGACCCGTCCAGCAGCGTAGACCCGAATCCGGATTATGAGCCGGTTGCCAAGATTCCGTTTGAAAATATTGCACTTGATTTTTCTGACGGCACCACCGGCGTATTTGCCTCCAGAGGCGACGCTGCACTCAGCGTTGTTGACGGCGCTATGTTCGTAACCGGACGTACCGCTAACTGGAATGGCGCACAGACTGACTTCACCGCATATGACCTTGCAGGAAAGACGCTTACCGTTACCTTTAAGGCAAAGCATGACGAGGCTGCTCCGATTGCAATTAAGGCTTCCCTGCAGGAAAGCGATGGCACCAATACCACTTATGCAACCGTTGCAGGCAGTGATGAAGAGCCGGTTGCAGCAGGTGAATGGGTTGAGCTTACCGGTTCCTACGTTGTCTTAGATACCACGGTTGCTCCGATTCTCTACTTTGAGGCAGCAGACACCGCGTCCTTCTACATTGACGATGTTACCGTAACCGTTCAGTAATTACAGCGCATAAAACATACTCAATCAAAAAACCCGACACTCACTGTGCCGGGTTTTTTTGTTCTCCGAAAGCAGCCTGTCAGGGCTTCCGGTACTATTCCTCCGTCCGGTAATCAATACCACTGAAGTATGCCCTGCTGGTGCTTTCCTTTCCGTTTGCAGTCGCATACATACCGACGGTACAGCCTACAAAGCCTCCCGCAGACTCGGTACTTAAAATCTTCGTAGAAGTACCGCGAAGCAGTACCCTCTCTCCAGCTCCTGCATCATAGGAAAGGGTGGCTTCCTGTTTCCTTTGCGTAATTTTAAATGTAATCTGCTCTGCCGATACTTCTTCCATTTTCTTAATTTGTACTCCGGTATCCTTTGCATTTTCCACAATACGCACCTGCGTCTTCCCATCAAACTGTCCATATTCAATTGCAAGAAATGCTTCCTCGCTCTGGAAAATTGCCAGACCTGCGGCTTCCCCATCCTGCTTTGGCGTAAGGCTCAGGGTGGTCTTTGCCGTAAAATAGTAAGAGGTCTGTCGAATGCCAAGATATGCTGCCGGCTCACACTCTGCAAGGGTATACGGAAGCAGCTTTAGGCAATAGCCTTCGCCTTCCCGTACTACCGTATCCTCTGCCGGATTACGCAGCATTACCATAGAAAACGGTATCCCTCTCTGACTCACGCCGCTCGTCACAGGCTCTCCGCCCCTATCCTCAAACGGAACCGTCACCACGTCCTCCAATTTGCCGATTCCAGCATTAAACACCGGCCAGCCGTCTTCCCAGGTCACCTTTGCAAGAAACGTCTCACGTCCCATATTTGTGTGCCATTCGCACGGTCTGGAGGCCAGCATGACAGCATACCAGTTCCCATTGATATCCGTTACCAGATCAGCATGACCTACATAACGAATCGGATAATCCTTTCCCAGATGGCGGTGGGTCAGCACCGGATTCATCAGATTTCCCTCATAGGGGCCATAAATTTCCCTGCTTCTTGCAACGCAAATCGCATGCGCCGGGCCGGTGCCGCCCTCTGCGTGCATAATGTAGTACCAGCCATCCTTCTTGTAAAGATGCGGTCCCTCCGGCCACTCTGCTTTTCGCATGGCGCCGTTCCAGACAAGCTTATAGTCTCCAAGCAGACACCAGTTCTCCAAATCCAATTCCTGAATATAAATGTACCAGTCGCCATTATGACCCACTCCTTCCGGATTCGGTCTTGTGCCGATATAGTAACACTTCCCATCCTCATCAAAAAACAGGCTTGGGTCAATACCGTCCGCTCCTGCCAAATAATGCGGTTCAGACCACGGACCGGCCGGATTCGTGGCAGTCACGATAAAATTGCCGCCATGACTTACATTTGTCGTAATCATATAAAAGATTCCTTCATGATAACGGATTGTCGGGGCGAAAATACCTCTGGACATACCGTCCTTTCCGCACGGCACCTGAGAATTGCGATCCAAAATATTACCAATCTGGTGCCAGTGTTTCAAATCCGTACTTTCAAAAATCGGAACCCCCGGAAAATAACAAAAGCTGGAATTTACAAGATAAAACTTATCGCCCACCGCGCAAATGGACGGGTCCGGGTAAAAGCCCGGCAAAATAGGGTTTTTAATTTCCATAATTTTCTCCTTTTTCTATTTTTTGCAGAATTGCTGAAATTGCAAAGCAACGGAGCAATTCGTATAC
>CAZCON010000068.1:0-7191 GCA_964500085.1 uncultured Lachnospiraceae bacterium | reverse complement strand
GAACTGTGCAGGCGGACTTGCAGATAGAGGACAATCAGGTGTTTTGTTTTGTCAGCAGTGATTCCCGGGAAGGAACCGAGCTGCTTGAACACAGCAAACGGGAGCTGACAGAACGATTGCTTGATTTAGGAGTAACGGACGCATTGGTATATTGCGGTGCCGGCGCAGGAGCGGGGCAGTATACCGTGAACCGTATTCCGGGCATTGACAAGGAAGGAGATGTCACCGAACCGCAGACGGGGGAAAAGCCGGACACGGCGCAGCTGTTAGCAGCCTCCAAGGCGGTATTTGTTCATATCATGGAAATCGAGAGGGCATAAGGCAGGGCTGAGAGTGCCTGCCGGGTCCGGGAAGGAACAGGTGACAGGATGAGAATTAACCACAATATTTCAGCATTAAAGGCGTGTAATATTCTTGGAAAGACGAACAAGGCGTTAGATACCAGCTTAGAGCGTCTTTCTTCCGGATATCGTATTAACCGTGCGGCGGACGACGCAGCGGGTCTTGCTATTTCCGAAAAAATGAAAACACAGATTGCAGGTCTGGAGCAGGCATCGCGGAATGCGGCAGACGGTATTTCTGTCATTCAGACTGCCGAGGGAGCACTAGATGAAGTAGAAGCGATGCTTCAGCGTATGAGAGAGCTTTCCGTGCAGGCGGCAAACGGCGTGAATACGGACGAGGACCGTGCGGCGATTCAGGATGAGATTGACCAGTTAAATGAGGAAATCAACCGTGTTTCCGATACGACGGAGTTCAATACAAAGAAGCTGTTAAATGGTACGGTAGACCGCCGTTCGTATTCGGATAACGAAAAGATTCAGCTGATTTCCCTGTCGGATTCGGTGGATATTACAGAGTATAAGCTGGAGGTTACCAAGGCGCCGCAGCCGGCACAGGTGAAGATGGACGCCATTCCGGCGACAACTGACCGTACTGCGAAGCTTGGGGCAGATTATGAAGGAAAAATTTCAATCAATGAAAAAGAGATTACGATTACGGAGGACGACGACCTGACCTCCATTTATGAAAAGCTTCGTGAGGCGGGCGCAAATGTAGGGGTTGACGTGATTCCGGCAGAAGATGACGCCGAAGGCGAGCCGGAGGTGTGCACCGTTGCAGATGCAGAATACTTTTTCTTTGAAACGAAGGATAAAGGGGACGACGCTTCCATCGAAATTTACTGTGACAATGAAAAGCTGGCAAAGGCACTGGGGATTACCTCCGGGAAAAAAGGAACCGGTGTGGATGCAGAGGTGACACTGGATTATTCGACCGGCTTTGCACGCACCGCCACGGTTTCCGTAGACGGAGACTATGTCACCGTGACCGATGTGGATGATTTTAAGATGAAGTTTAAGGTAGAAGGAACCGCTGAGGCGACCGTGACCGTATTAAAGGCAGGACCAATGGATTTACAGATTGGCGCAAACGAAGGTCAGACTATGGAGGTACGCATACCGAAGGTGGATACGGATACGTTAGGAACGGCTGTCGTAAATGTAAATACGCAGGAGTCAGCGCAAAAGGCGATTACGATATTTGAAAATGCAATCAATGAGGTATCCTCCATCCGTGCAAAGCTTGGTGCTTACCAGAACCGTCTGGAGCATTCCATCAACAGTCTTGATATTTCCGCAGAGAATCTGACGGAGGCGCTTTCCCGTGTAGAGGATGTGGATATGGCAAAGGAAATGGTTTCCTACACCCAGCAGCAGGTGCTTTCCCAGTCGGGAAATGCAATGTTAGCGCAGGCGAATGAAAGACCGCAGCAGATTTTGTCGCTGTTACAGAGCTAAGAAAGCATTGTTTTTAGAAGCGGAAAGAGTTGTAAAACAAAAGCTGTTTAGCAGAATCTGGTAGGGGCTAAGAATTAGAGTGGAAACGGAGGCAGGGACATGAAAAAGGAGTTAATACAGGAGTTTTCTATGAGGGTAACACAAGCGTCTCGGACGGAATTAGTCGTAATCATGTATGAAATCATTTTAAGCGATTTGCAGTCGGCAAAAGAAGCCTTTGCGGCAGAGGACAGGACTGTTTATGAAAAGGAGCTTACCCATGCGGGGCGTTTTGTCAATGAGCTGATGGCAGCCTTAGATTATAGTATCGGTCTTTCCTATCACCTGATGAGCCTGTATATCTTTGCAAATCGGGAATTGACCGCGGCAAAGGTACATAAGCAGGCGGAGAGGCTGGACGCGGTTGCGGATATTTTTAAAGAGCTGCTTGCCGGATACCGGAAGGTAAGTGAAGCAGATGGCAGCGGACCGGTGATGAAGAACACCCAACAGGTATATGCGGGGCTGACCTATGGAAAAGGGACGTTAAATGAAATGTATGTGAATGGAAACGAGGCAAAGCGAGGCTTTATGGCGTAAAATGGGAGTGCCTGAATGAAACCATGTGATTTGTTTTCAAAATAAAAGAAATCAGCCATTTCTGGGTTTCCGGAGGCAGCACACTTTTTAATAACTGCCTAAGGAGCGGAAATGGCTGATTGACTGGGGTACATTACGTTATTTTTCCGGTAACGGAGTGACCAACACTAACCCTGCAGAAAAGTCCTTTTCTTGGTCGTGGACTTCAATTTTCTTTCTTGTGCCGTCCTTAAAGATTACATAAACCTCCGTCCCATCTATCGCAAAGCTTTTTCCTTCAAGTACCGAAGGGTCTTTGGTTGTTATCGTAAGAGAGTCTCCTTTTTCGTTCTGAACAGTACCGATGTAATAAGTTTCTCCGTTTGGATTTACTTCTTTGCGGAAAACCACCTCCTGTTCCTCCTCTTGCCAGGATACTACAATGCGTCCGACCCAGCCGGTGCCGGTTGCTGCATATACTGCGAGATTGCTGCCGACTACAACCGAAAGAGCAACCGCCGCAGCAATAACTCCCTTTTTTATTCTGCCTGTTTTCCTTTTTTGGGTATTTTTCATGTCTGCCATCTTTCTGTAGAGCTTGTAGGGAGCTATTATGCCGTCAAATGTTGTCTTGTAAAGATGCTTCCATTCGTTATCCATTTCGTTTCTCATTTTATTTTCCGTCATAGTTTGCCTCCTCTAAGCTTTCTTTTAACATAGTTCTTCCGCGCATAAGGCGAATCTGAACATTTGATTTTGAAATACCTACCATTTTTGAGATTTCGTCAACCGAATAACCTTCATAATAGTACAGATGAAGCACGATGCTGTATTTTGCAGGCATACGCATTACCGCATCCCAAAGCTCCTGCTTGCGGAGGGCTGTGTCGTATTCGTTTTGGGGTGACGTGGGTAGTTCGTAACCGGTATCATAAAGCTCGTCAAGACTGCTGATTGGATGCCTGCTGCACGTTCTCCAAACGCTTTTGCATTCATTGATTGTCACCTTAATCAGCCACCGGTGAATGTGTTCCTCGTCCCGAAATACCAGATTCGTTTTTATCAGTTTTAAAAACGCATTCTGAACGGCATCGCCTGCATCTTGTACATTTTTAGAGTAATTGATTGCTACACGATATACAGAATCCAGATATTTTTTTGTAACAATCGCAACCTCGGCTGAATCCATCTTGGTCCTCCTTTGATTTCCTATTGAAAAGCTTTTCATATATATAACGTCCAAAACGGTGAAAAAATTACATCAGGCTGCTTTTTTGTTTTGCGCCTTTGTTTATCAAAAGATACTTTGAAAATTAGTCAAACAAGATTTGCCGAATCGTACTTGACTATTATTCAAAACTGATGTATACTATATCCATCCTGAAATGGAGGTGACATATGTTTATTGGAAGAGAACGAGAGCTGAATGCTCTGGAAAAGCTATATACATCAAACAAGTTTGAATTTGCGGTAATTTACGGTCGCCGTCGTGTTGGCAAAACTGCACTGATTAACCAGTTCCTTGGCGACAAAAAAGCGATTTATTTTATGGGCGTAGAAAGTAATGCAAAGCAAAATCTCGAAAACTTTAGTAAGAGTATTATTGAGTATAGTAGCGGAATTGAAACAGAGACTTCTTTTCTGTCTTTTCAGGTTGCTTTGGAATATGTGTTTAAGCTTGCCCAAAAAGAGCGTCTTGTTCTTGCAATTGACGAATATCCGTATGTTGCCCGTTCTTCAAAGAGTCTTGCGTCTACACTGCAACTGTTAATCGACAGGTATAAGGATTCCTCCAAGCTTATGCTCATTCTTTGCGGTTCTTCCATGTCTTATATGGAAGATCATGTTCTTGCGTATAAGGCACCCTTGTATGGCAGAAGGACGGCACAAATGAAGCTCCTGCCCTTTGATTTTGAAGAGACTTGCCATTATTTTAAAAAACTTTCCGATGAAGATAAAGCATTGATTTACGGTGTTGTCGGTGGCACGCCACAGTACCTATTGCAGATGAATGATGCTCTCAGTGTTGAGGACAATATTAAAAACACATTCTTGAATCCGATATCTTTCTTATATGAAGAACCGATAAACCTCCTCAAACAGGAGGTGCGTGAGCCTGCTATTTATACGGCAATTATTACTGCGATTGCTGCAGGTGCTTCCCGTATGTCGGAAATTTCAAGTAAGGTGGGCGAAGATACGAATGTTTGCTCTACCTATATCAAGAACCTGATGAATCTCGGTATCGTGCAAAAAGAAACACCTTATGGGGAAAAGGCTTCCCACAAATCCGTTTATTCTATTGGAGACAATATGTTCCGTTTCTGGCACCGTTTTGTGTTAGAGAATAATTCAATCATTGCCCGTGGCGCAGCTGATTTGGTTTACAAGCGTATTGAGCCCAAACTGTCCGATTATATGGGAAAGGTTTTTGAGGATATCTGCAGGCAATATCTTTGGAAACAGCTTTTAACCGGAAAATGTCCCGTGGAGTTTACATCCCTCGGCCGTTGGTGGGGCAATGATCCTATTGGGAAATGTCAGGCTGAAATCGATATTATGGGCGAGCTGGATAAGGATACCGCCCTTTTTGCTGAATGCAAGTGGACGAATGAAAAGGTTGATGTGAGTGTCTTGGAGACTCTCACAAAGCGAAGCAGACTGTTTTCGTATAAAAACATTCATCTGTATCTGTTTTCGAAATCCGGTTTTACAAAGGGTTGTATCGACGAGGCAAACAGGATGGGTAATGTAACGCTTGTGAGCTATGCGGATATTGTTGCGTAATAAACATCACACAGAATAGGAAAAAATTTAAAATAGAAGTACATAACTTAAAACAATATTTCTGGTTTTTCTACCTCTTATATGGTATACTATTTATGAAAAACGAAGCAAAGCAAGAGTTTTAAAAATGTGCTTTTGCTACAATAGTATAGGTATAAAAACCGAAAGGAAATGGGATATGGAAACAGAACGAAAGTGGGAACGGAGCGCAGGTATTTTGATGCCGATTAGCAGTCTGCCGGGACCGTACGGCATTGGTACCTTAGGGAAGGAAGCCTTTGCCTTTGTAGATTTTGCGAGAGAGCTGGAGTTTTCCTACTGGCAGGTACTTCCGGTAGGACCGACGGGCTACGGTGACAGTCCGTACCAGTCCTTTTCTGCCTTTGCGGGCAATCCGTATTTTATTGATCTGCCGACCTTAATTGAGGAGGGCTTGCTTTCCGTGGAGGACTGCAATGAAATTTTCTGGGGAGAGGCAGCGGAAACGGTGGATTATGGCGCATTGTATCAGGGTCGCCGCAAGGTGCTTCACACGGCCTACCGCAACAGCAGACATCAGGATACAGAGGAATTCAAAGCGTTTTGTAAGGAAAACGAGTATTGGCTGCGGGATTACGCCTTGTTTATGGCAATCAAGGATTCGCTTGGCGGTCAGCCGTGGCAGGAGTGGGAAATGCCGCTTCGTCTGCATGAGGAGGAGGCGCTTGGGAAGAAGGAAAAGGAGCTTTCGGAGGAAGTCGGCTACTACATGTTTTGCCAGTTTAAGTTTGACGAGCAGTGGAAGCGGCTGCGTGCTTATGCAAGGCGCAAGGGCGTAGCAATCATTGGTGATATTCCGCTTTATATGGCGATGGATTCGGCGGACGTATGGGCGCATTATGATTTGTTTGAGTTAGACGCGCTTCGCAGAGAAATCAACATTGCAGGAGTGCCGCCGGATTTGTTTTCTGCGACAGGACAGCGTTGGGGGAATCCGCTCTATCGCTGGGAGGTCATGGAGGAGCAGGAGTTTGACTGGTGGAGAAAGCGTATGGCAGTGTCTGCGGCACGCTATGATGTGATTCGGATAGATCATTTTATTGGGATTGTAAATTATTATTCCATTCCGGCAGAGAGCGAAACTGCCATGAACGGTGAATGGAAGAAGGGACCGGGCGAAAAGCTGACCCGTGTTATCAACGAAGCGGTGGGTGACGGTAAGATTATTGCGGAAGATTTGGGCGTTATCACGAAGCCGGTGGTAGATTTGATGGAAGCAAATGAATATCCGGGGATGAAGGTACTGGAGTTTGCGCTGGACTGTACACCGGACAATCCCTATCTGCCGCATAACTTTACATCAAACAACAGTATTGCCTATATCGGTACGCACGATAATGAAACGCTGCACGGCTGTCTGTCCGGAAAGTCAGACTGGGATATGGGACGAATCCGGGAGTATTTCGGCATCGGCAGACAGGAGTCGGTGGAGGAGGCGCTGATTCGTGCGACCTACCGCTGTTTTCTTCATACGGCGATTTTCCAGATGCAGGATTTGTTAGGGCTTGGCAATGAAGCCCGTATGAATTTCCCGTCCACGATGGGAGGAAACTGGCAGTGGCGTATGAAGAAGGAGCAGTACGATAAGATTAACGTACAGCAGTACCAGACGCTTGCCTGGATGTATCGCAGGCAGAACCGGAATCCGGTATTGTCAGAGGAAACGGAGGAGGAAACAAAAGAATAAAGCATTGCACGAATCCGTGTATTTTTAGAATAATATTTTGTCAGGATGGACAGGCTATACGCATCAATGTGTATGCCGCCATCCTTTTTTGCTTTATAGGAAATTGTAAAGTTTCCTATAAAGCAAAAACGCTCCGCTGTGGATGCACACGCTTTTGCAGTGGATAATGTCGCATAGATGCGACGCAAAAGCGGCGCGAGAGTTTCGCAGGCGAAACACTTTGCTCCGGCGTTGAAATGTGACAGGCGAAAATGGGCATGCCGACAGGTAGCTTCGTCTTGCATTGAAAGGAAGAGCGCGGTGAAAAAGAATGAGAGGAAA
>CAZCON010000067.1:0-7275 GCA_964500085.1 uncultured Lachnospiraceae bacterium | reverse complement strand
GTGATTATTGATGAGGCAGGCAGGATGAATACGATGGTAAAAAAGCTTTTAACGCTGAACCAGCTGGAATTTGGAAATACGCCGATAGAACTGGAACGCTTTGACCTGACGGAGCTGATACATTCGGTATTAAACGCCACGGACATTCTTGCAAAGCAGAAGAACGTCACGGTTCATTTTGAACAGACGGCACCGGTTTATGTATGGGCAGATGAATATATGATTGAGGAGGTGCTGACAAACTATATCAGCAACGCCTTTCATCATGTAAGCGGCGCCAATATTATCGAGGTGAAGCTGATTCCTGTTGAAAAAGGAGTCAGGGTGGCAGTATTTAACACGGGGGAAACAATTCCGGAGGAAGAGCTTGACAAGCTTTGGATTAAATTTTATAAGGTGGATAAGGCACGAACAAGAGAGTACGGCGGTACCGGTATCGGTCTTTCCATTGTCAAGGCGATTATGGAGGCGCATAATCGCGGCTATGGAGTGAGAAATCATGCCGCCGGGGTAGAGTTCTGGTTTGAGCTGGATAATCAGACAGAGCCGGAGAAGTGATGAAACGCCGGAATTGTTATGGGCGAAAAAAATTTATTTTACTATTGCTTTTTAAAAAGAAACGTGCTATAATAAAAAAGCTGTTTTAAGTTATTCAGATAAAGAGGTGAAAGACATGAAAGAAGCAATCCAGCCGAAATACTATCAGGCAAAGGTAACCTGTAACTGCGGAAACGAGTTCGTTACCGGTTCTACGAAAGAGGAAATTCACGTGGAAGTTTGTTCCAAGTGCCATTCCTTCTACACCGGTCAGCAGAAGGCAGTAGCTGCTCGTGGTGCTATTGATAAGTTCAACCGTAGATATGGTTTAAGCCAGAACTAAACAAAACATAAAAGCACGAAAATCAGGTTGAGGTTGGAGAATCTCAACCTCTTTTGTCTTATGGGTACAGTTTGGAGAAGGAGGAAAATATGAAGTCATCAGGTATCGGAGGACAGGCCGTATTAGAGGGTGTGATGATGAAAAACAAGAGCCATTACGCGGTAGCTGTGCGAAAGCCGGACGGTGAAATTGCCATTGAAAAGGGCGAAAGCCATAGTATAGCAGAAAAACATAAATTTCTCGGAATTCCGGTGGTACGGGGTGTGGTAAGCTTTGTGGAATCTCTGGTGCTTGGTATGAGGATGCTGACCTCGTCTGCCGCATATTTTGAGGAGACGGAAGAAACGCCCGGAAAGCTTGAGCTCTGGCTGCAAAAGCATTTTGGAAAAAAGGCAGATAGCATTATTATGGGTGCCACCGTTTTCTTCTCGGTTGTTATGGCAGTTGTGATTTTTATGCTGCTTCCGCTCGCGGTGGTAAGTCTGATTGATGAAGAAATAATTTCCTACGAATGGAAGACCCTGATCGAAGGGCTGCTTCGTGTTGCGATATTTTTAGGATACATTGTGCTGATTTCGCAGTTAAAGGATATACGGCGTGTGTTTATGTATCACGGTGCGGAACACAAAACCATTAACTGCATTGAGCATGGCATGGCACCGACGGTGACCAACGTCAGAAAGTGTTCCAGACTGCATAAGCGTTGTGGTACGAGCTTTTTGCTGTTTGTTATGTTAATCAGCGTGGTCTTTTTTCTGCTGTTCCGAGTAGAGACATTATGGCTGCGCTTTGCAGTACGTATTTTGTTTGTGCCGGTAATCGCCGGTATTTCCTATGAATTTATCCGCCTGGCAGGTTCCAATGATTCTAAGCTTGTAAATGTGCTTAGTAAGCCGGGACTGTGGCTGCAGGGACTCACCACCAGAGAGCCGGATGATGATATGATTCGCGTGGCGGTGGCCTCCGTGGAGGCAGTGTTTGACTGGGAAGCTTATTTAGAAGAAAACTTCAAAAAGAAAAACCGTAAGAAAAACGGAAAGAAGGCTTCTGCCTCAAAGGAAACAAAGAAGCCGGAAGAAGCTCCGGCGCCGGGAAAAGCATTGAACGAGGAAAAGGCACCAAGCGGGGAAAAGACATCTGTGGATATAGCGGAGCGGTTTGACTGGAGCTTTGCTCCAACGAAGAAACAGGAGCCGGATGAGGAGGCTGCAAAGGAGAGCAGAAACAGACTTGCAGCGAAGGTTTCCGCAGCAGATAAGGCAGAAGAAGCGGGGAAAAGCTCCCTTGCCGAGACGGCGGCAGCGTTGCAGCGTTCCAATGAGGAAGAAGAGGAAGAGGACGAAATTTTAAGAGCATTGGATAAATATTTTGTGTTCGAGGGAGAAAAAACGGTGATGGAGCGCAGAGATAACAAGGAGCGTTAAAGGCGGTATGACATATTCTGAATTGATGACGGCCGGAGTGGAGGAGCTTACGGCTGCAGGGTTTGATGAGGCACGTACCGATGTAAGGGAGCTCTTGCTTTTTGCGTGCGGTATGGATTTTATGGCACTTCTGCGGGATGGTGCAAAAGAGGCTCCGGAGGAACAGAAGGAGCAGTTCTTTTCTCTGCTTATGCAGAGAAAAACGCATATTCCGGTGCAGTATCTGACCGGAGAGCAGGAGTTTTGCGGACTGCGATTTCTGGTACGTCAGAGTGTGCTGATTCCGCGCCCGGAGACGGAGCTTCTGGCGGAAGCGGTGTTCCAAAGCTGTGAGGGGAAGCGGGTGCTTGATATGTGTACCGGCTCCGGCTGTATTGCCGTGACGGTCGCAAAGCTGGGCGCGCCGTCCTTTGTGGCTGCGTCAGACGCGTCTGCGGAGGCGCTTGCGGTCGCAAAAGAGAATGCGGCGTTGCAAAAGGCAGAGGTCACCTTCTTTTGCGGAGATTTATTTGAATCGGTGGAAGGAGTCTATGATGTGATTGTTTCCAATCCGCCGTATATTCAAAGCGATGCGCTGAAGAAGCTGATGCCGGAGGTGCGGGAGTATGAGCCGAGGATGGCGTTAGACGGAAAAGCGGATGGTTTGTATTTTTACCGCAGAATTTGTGCAGAGGCAAAGGAACATCTGAAGCCGGGCGGAAGACTGATGCTTGAAATCGGGTATGATCAGGGAACGACGGTTCCGGAGCTGCTGACAGCAGCGGGCTATGCCGAGATTGAAGTAAAAAAGGATTATGCCGGACTGGACCGCATGGTATTTGCGGTCCGGCCGTAGAAAATAAGGAGATAGCAAAATGTTTGATAAGTTAGAGGACCTGCTGCAGCGCTACGAGGAGTTGCAGAATGAGCTGAGTGATCCGAATGTGGTAAACGACCAGATGAGATTCCGCAAGCTTATGAAGGAGCAGAATGATTTGGCTGACATCGTGGCGGAATATAAGCGTTACAAGCAGACAAAGCAGGATATAGAGGATAGTATTCTGCTGCTTAACGAAGAGAGCGATGAGGAGCTGCGTGAGCTTGCAAAGGAAGAGCTCGCTGAGGCAAAGAACCGTCTGGAAGAGTGTGAGCAGAATTTAAAGCTTCTGTTGATTCCGAAGGACCCGAATGATGATAAGAATGTTATCGTGGAAATCCGTGCCGGTGCGGGAGGCGATGAGGCAGCGCTGTTTGCGGCAGAGCTTTATCGTATGTATGCGAAGTACGCGGAAGCCTTTCGCTGGAAGATTGACTTGATGAATGTCAATGAAAACGGCATCGGAGGCTTTAAGGAAGCGGTATTTATGGTGAACGGACAGGGCGCGTATTCAAAGCTGAAGTATGAGAGCGGCGTACACCGTGTACAGCGTGTGCCGGTGACAGAGTCCGGCGGACGTATCCATACCTCTACCGCAACGGTGGCAATTATGCCGGAAGCAGAGGACGTAGATGTAGAGCTTAATATGAATGACTGTAAGTTTGATGTGTTCCGTGCGTCCGGAAACGGCGGACAGTGCGTCAACACAACGGACTCCGCAGTTCGTCTGACACATATTCCGACTGGCATTGTTATTTCCTGTCAGGACGAAAAGTCGCAGCTAAAGAACCGTGACAAGGCGTTAAAGGTGCTTCGTGCAAAGCTTTATGAGTTAGAGCTTGAAAAGGCACATGATGCCGAGGCAGAGGCAAGACGCAGTCAGGTAGGTACGGGAGATCGTTCGGAGAAAATTCGTACCTATAACTTCCCAGATGGGCGTGTGACGGATCACCGGATTAAGCTGACGACACATCGTTTAAATGAAATATTGAACGGAGATTTGACAGAGGTAATTGATGCGCTGACGGCAGCCGACCAGGCAGCAAAGCTAAGCCGTATGCAGGAAGAGGCGTAATACTTTGCTTTTTCCGACCTATTGCAGAGCACTGGGTTGAGCCTACAAAATGGAAATAACGCCGAGTGACATACAGAAATTGTCGCAAGTGTTATGGCGATACGTTTTGTAGGCTCTTTTTGTACTTTCGTCCTGTTTACTTGCTTTGGAAGAAGATGAATCTCGTTTGCCCTGCAGAAAATCCGGACAATAGACATAGAAAAATAGTGAAAAACACCTTTCTTTTCTTGCTAATTAGTGTTATAATTTACTGGATGGTGCAAGCTACAAGGAAGCAGAGGGTAGCGTGCAATTAAAAAAGTGAAAGGGAGATTTTTTTATGAAAAAATGGAAAATGTTACTTTGTGCAGCACTTGCGGCAATTCCTATGGCAGCCTGCACGGCAGGAACGGCAAATCAGACAGCCACGGCTCCGACTGCAACGCAGGGGGCAGAGCCGACAAAAGCGCCGGAGGCGGCACTGACACAGGAAGCAGAAGCCTTAGCGACAGCAACGCCAAGGCCGACGGCAACGCCAACCCCGACTCCGGTGGCAGTGAGCGAAACGATACAAAGCGTTTTCAGCAAATACGGTCTGAAGGCAGGAACCTGTATGTCCCTGTATATGGCAGACAATGCAGAGTGTCAGGAAATTATCCGGAAAAATTTTAACAGCATTACGTTTGAAAATGAGATGAAGCCGGATTACATACTGGATCAGGCGGCGAGTAAGGCAACGGGAGATTTGGTGGTAAAGTTTTCGGAAGCTACGATGAAGCTGTTAAAATGGTGTCAGGACAATACTATGGCAGTGCGGGGGCATACCCTGATTTGGCACAGCCAGACGCCAAATTGGATTTTTTATGAGAATTTTGATACAAGCAGTGCGCTGGCAGACAGAGAGGTAATGCTTGCACGTATGGAAAGCTATATCCGTCAGGTGTTTGAAATGCTTGACACGCTTGGATATTCGGAACTGTTCTATGCGTATGATGTTGTCAACGAGGCATGGATGGAGGATGGAACGAAGCGTGACAGCTTATGGCTCAGAACGATTGGAGACGATTATCTCTGGTATGCTTTTTTCTTCGCAAAGCAGTATGCACCGGAGTACATTGATTTGTATTACAATGACTATAATGAACAGTTTAAGACGGATACGCTTTATGATTTTGTGCAGACTCTGGTGGATGAGGACGGAAACTATCTGATAGACGGAATCGGTTTTCAGGCGCATTTGTATACCGAGGATAGCTTAGAGGATTATTTTGTAACGGTAGATAAGCTTGCTTCCCTGGGATTGAAGGTGAATCTGACAGAGCTTGATGTCTGCCTCGGAAAATATCAGTTTTCCCAGTACGCAACAGACGCAAATTTGAAGGTGCAGGGACAGTTTTATTATAACCTGATCCACGGACTGCTTGAGCGGGTGGAAGCAGGAACCCTAAAGAGTGATTCCCTGACAATATGGGGATTTTCAGATCAGCTTTCCTGGAGACAGGAATACAGTCCGCTTTTATTTAACCGGAGGATGCAGCCAAAATATGCGTATTATGCGGTGATGCAGCTGAAGGAGCTGGCAGGTTTTGAGGAATAGGGGCTGAAGCGGGTGGAATGCAGTTGAAACGGAGGTGTCGGCGTTGCAGAAAAAAACGGAGCTTGTTATTGTCGTTGATAAAGAAGAAATCAGCCTGGAGATTGCTTCCATTTTATATATCGTAATGAATCGGAATAATGCCAATATACATATTGCAGAGGATAAGGTCTATACAACCAGAACGACGCTTGCACAGCTATGGGAAAAACTGGGAGATGAGTTCATTCTGGTTCACCGGAGTATTCTGGTGGCAGCAAGGGCAATCCACAAGATTGGCGATAAGATTTATTTAAGCAACGGAGAGGCACTGGGCTATGTGATGCGGAAGAAAAAGGCGTTGCAAAAACAGCTGCAGGAAATACAAAAGCGCATCATTTGCAGCTTCGCCGCCGCAGACGTTCCACGGACAAAGGAGGAATACTGCGAATACTACCGCAGCTTTGATTATATGCCGTTTGCGTTTACAGACATTGAGATGGTGTTCAATGAAGAAAGCTGTGCGGTAGACTGGATATTCCGGTATGGCAATCAGGCACTTGCCAATTTGGAAAAACAGCCGTTGGAAAGGCTTATAGGCAGTTCCTTTGGTTCTATTTTTACCAATATGGATTCTAAATGGCTGCGGAGCTATGAACGCGCCACATTATACGGAGAAAAAAGAGAAATTATTGATTACAGTCCGGAGATAGACGCATATCTGAAAGTAATCTGTTTTCCTACCTTTAAGGGACATTGCGGCTGTATTCTGTTTGATGTGTCGGAAATCGAGTTTACGAGAACCGGGGATGATGTGGAAAAGGCGTTACTGTTGTATTTTGGCAGACCAATTCTAAGATAACCCGTTGTGCTTGTAACAGAGAAGTCTTTTTTTAAAAATAGAAAACGGAGGCAGCCCAATTTCGCTGCCTCCGTTTGTTACCTTCCAAATGTCGATTCGTCCCAAAAGTGCCGATTCATCCCAAGAGTATTGAAAAGTGCAAAGCCTTGTGGTATAGTTAAATGTGACAAAAATCAGTATATTATGTAGGAGAAATGTTTTTTTAAAAATACGAGTAGTAAAGGCTTGCTGTGAAAGCCCCTACGGAGGGAGAGCTGAAATGAAAAAGAAAGATTTTTTCTGGTTACGCAGGTTTGCCATGATGAGTACATGCCTGCTGCTTGTATTTGCCGGGTGTAAAAAAGATATCGAAACGGCAAATACAGAATGTACGCATGAATGGCAGAACACGGTCGTGCTTGCCGAGGCAAGCTGCACGGCTGTGGGAACGCAGGAGCAGACCTGTACCAAATGCGGTGAAACGCAAACGGTGGAAATTGCTGCGCGAAACCATGCAGACGCTGACAATGATAATCAGTGTGATGTCTGCGGAAAGGAATTGACCGACAGTAGCAAACCGGAGGACGGAAATAAGCCGGACGATGGGAATAAGCCGGAGGACGGAAACAAGCCGGAGGACGGAAACA
>CAZCON010000066.1:0-7377 GCA_964500085.1 uncultured Lachnospiraceae bacterium | reverse complement strand
GCTCTATCGTATCCTGCATTTTCTCCGTCGGAACCGGTGCACCGCTTCCGACGGAGAAAATGCAGGATACGATAGAGCAGTCGGAGGAGGAACCGAAAGGGCTTTTAGAGGCGGCAGAAAAGTCAGACATAGAGCCAACGAAAGAACCGGAGGAAACAAAAGCACCGAGCGCGAAGCCAACCAAGGAACCGGAGGGAACAAAAGCACCGAGCGCGAAGCCGACCAAGGAACCGGAGGGAACAAAAGCACCGAGCATAGAGCCAACGAAAGAACCGGAGGGAACAAAAGCGCCGAGCGTGAAGCCGACCAAGGTATTGGAACCAACGAAGAAGCCGGTAGGAGAGCCGACGCAAGTGCCTACCGGGGAACCGGAAGCGGCCGGAGGGGCTGTTTCTGCCAAGGTTGCAAAAATGTTGGAGGATGCCGTTTATTATCCAAACACGGTAATGCAGGAGGAGGTACAGACATCCGAGGCAGCGGCAAATGAGTTTGTGCGGAAAATGACGCAGGAGTACAGTCTGTTTGGTCTGCTTGTTTCGGACGCGGCGTATTTGCATACTCCAGAGCAGTATAGGGAACTGTATCCGGAAATTGTGCGGATGGAGGTAAACAAAATAGGCATCTATAACAACGGGATTTTTGTTCTGTTTTCCGGTGTGGAACCGGTATACGATGCGAATCTTTGTTATGCAATCCGGACGGGCGATGGGTCTGTTTTGTCTGAGAACGAGAAGGAGCTATACCGGTATTTGGAAACGGTAGTGGCAGAGGAGCAGACAAAAGAGTTAAGTTCGGTGGAAGCTGTGAAGGCATTGCATGATTATCTGGTGCTTCACTTAAAATATGACGAGACCTTTCAGATGGTTTCCCATTCGCCGGAGGGCGTGATGAAAAATCAAACGGCAGTTTGCGATGGGTATGCCAGAACGATGCGGCTGTTGCTTTTGCTTAGCGGAATCGAATGTGAAATCGTCAGCGGAACCGCAAAAGGGGAAGACCACGCATGGAATCTGGTACACTTGGAGGATGGCTGGTATCATGTGGATGTGACATGGGATGACCCACTGCCGGACGAAGAGGGAAGGGTACTATATACCTATTTTTTGAGAAATGATGCGTATATGGAGCAGGACCATGTGTGGGAAAGCGACATTTCCTGTACCGGAACTGCCTATGAGATTTATGCCTATGAAGAGTATCTTTGTAATTCCTATGAAGCCCTAGCAGAGGTATGTGAAAAACAGCTCACGGAGGAACGGCTGACGTTCTGCTATCCGAAGAGCAGCGCGCTAACCTCACAGGCAATTAAGGAATATGTAATGAACCGTCTGCAGACGGGGATTACCTTTTACCCGGAAACAGAGCTTGGAACATATTTGGTACTGCAAATCGTAAATCCGCTTGTTCAGTAAGAAAGGGGAGCGTTTTTGCGATATCCGGACGGCGTTTGCCCCATCTGCTCCTTAAACTGCCGCATAAAGTGAATTTCACTGTGATAGCCGCACATATCAGCCACCTGATAGACCGGAAGCGTGGTGGAGGACAGAAGGTAGCAGGCATATTCCGTGCGGGCACGGATAAGATCGGCAATGACACCGGTGCCATAGAGCTCCCGGTAGATGTGCTGGAAGGAGGAACGGCTTAGTCCTGCCTCCTTTGCCAGTTCATCCGGAGAGTGGTACAGATATGGCTCATTGTAGAGACGGCTCCGGATACGGTTAAAAAGGAGAAAATGCGGATTTTTGTGCCGGAGGGCTGTAAATTCCTCGCTCAAATAATTGAAAAATAGGCGCAGGTAAAGCGTCAGATTCTCCTGCTGCAGCGGATGCGGGGAATGAAATTCATAGGAAATGGATTCAATGACCTTGGAAAGCTGTCCGATATTTTTTAAGAATACCGGTGTATCAAAAGGAATGCCAAGCTCCTTCAGATGGGAAAGATTCCGCTCGTTTAAGGACAGGTGCATCCAGTCGTCAGTGTAGCTTGTATTAAACGCACCGTAGTGCTGGGGCGTTTTGTCTCGGTAAAAGATAAAATATGGCTCGGAGGTAATATGCTCTGTTCCGTTTAACAAAAGCCTAGACGGAGTAAATACAAGCAGGAGAAGAAAGTCTCCGGAGCCAAAGGGACGGTCAATATGAAAGGTAATGTCGTGGGTGTGATGGTAGCCCATTTTTTTTATGTGCATAGGAAATCCTTTCTACAGGTGCGTGCAGGCAGATAAGCCGAAAACAGCAGGCTGATACACGTAGCCATGTATAAAATGCAGGTACGCAGGATAAGGGAAGCGGTTGCGGAAAGACTTCTCTTTAAATGTATCATAAAATTACAAATTGCACAATAGGTTAGTTTTCTTGCAGTATAAGGTATGGACATACGGCAAAAGCATGTTAAAATGTTCGTAAAGGGTGGAGCAAAATGTAAGGAGCAAAATGTAACAAGTACGGAAGGTATTGGAAAGGAGTTTTTTATGCAGGCAGAGCTATATCTGAACAGGGACAAGATTGTCAGTAGGATTGATGACAGGCTGTACGGCTCATTTATTGAGCATCTGGGACGCGCAGTATACGGGGGCATTTATGAGCCGGGGCACGAGACAGCAGATGATATGGGATTTCGTGGGGATGTCATGGAAGTAATTCGCAAAATGAAGGTTCCGCTGGTACGGTATCCGGGCGGTAATTTTGTATCCGGTTACCGCTGGGAGGACGGCATAGGGGATAAGGCGAAGCGCCCACGCCGTCTGGAGCTTGCATGGGGTACGGTTGAGACAAATCAGGTGGGGATTGATGAGTTTCAGGAATGGGCAAAGCGTGCCGGAAGTGAAATTATGATGGCGGTAAATTTAGGCACCAGAGGAGCCGAAGAGGCAGGAAATCTGGTAGAATACTGTAACGCGGTAACAGATACCTATTATGCGGAGCTGCGTCGTAAAAACGGCTTTGAGGAGCCGTTTGCCATTCGTACCTGGTGTCTTGGAAATGAGATGGACGGCCCTTGGCAGATTTGCCATCTGGAAGCAAAGGAATATGCAAGAAAGGCATGTGAGGCAGCAAAGATTATGAAGTGGACCGACCCGTCGATTGAGCTGGTTGCCTGCGGCAGTTCCAGCAGCGGTATGCCGACCTTTGGTGAATGGGAGGAAACGGTGCTTCGTGAGTGCTATGAGCACATTGACTACCTTTCCCTGCATAGCTACTATGGCAATCGTGATAACAACACAGAAGCGTATCTTGGCAGTTCTCTGGATATGGACCATTTTATTGAAACCGTGGCAGCCATCTGTGATAAGATTAAGGCGGAAAAGGGAAGCGAGAAAGACATTCATCTTTCTTTCGACGAGTGGAATGTATGGTTCCATTCCAACGAGCAGGATAAGCAGATTCCGCGCTGGAGTATTGCTCCACCGCAGCTGGAGGATATTTACAACATGGAGGACGCGTTGGTAGTCGGCTGTTTATTAAACTCCCTGATAAACCATTCTGACCGCGTAAAGATTGCGTGTCTCGCACAGCTTGTAAATGTAATCGCACCGGTAATGACCGTGACCGGCGGAAAGCTCTGGCTGCAAACGATTTTTTATCCATATATGTATGCGTCCCGCTACGGTCGGGGTACGGCACTGGCAGCAGAGTGTCGGTGTGCGACCTATTCGGCAGGTAAATGGAGCCGGATTCCTTATGTGGATTGCGCTGCGGTGTATAACGATGCAGCAGGCGAGGTGACGATATTTGCTGTCAACCGGAGCATGACGGATACGGTATCCCTTGCTTTGGAATGGGAGGGCTTTACGGTAGAAAGTGTACTGGAGCATAAGATTTTAAATCATGACAACATGAAAGCGGTCAACTCCGTACAGAATCCGGAAAATGTGGTAGCGCATGATGGAAATGCAACGACAGATAATGTTGTATTAGAGCCGCATTCCTACAATATGCTTCGTTTGAAGGTAAGGTAAGGAGGCTGTAGTATGTGTGCAAAGCATTATCAGAATCCTTTTATTTTGGAACGTGCAGACCCGTATATCACAAAGGGAGCGGACGGATACTATTACTTTACAGCTTCCTATCCGATGAAGTCGGACGAAGACCCGGAGGGGTATGACCGTGTGATTTTGCGTCGTGCAAAACGGCTGGAGGAGCTGGCAGAGGCAGAGGAAATTACCATCTGGAGGGCAGGAAAGACGACGTTGAGCCATCGCTTTATCTGGGCACCGGAGCTGCATTTTATCGGTGGCAGGTGGTACATATTTTACGCAGGAAGCAAAGAAACGGGAAACCGCTGGGCGTTTGACTGTCATGTGCTTGTGTGCAACTCTGACGACCCGTATACCGGTATGTGGACGGAAAAAGGAAGGTTCGGGAAGCTTCCGGAGGATACCTTTTCCTTTACCGGTTTTTCGCTTGATATGACCTATTTTGAGGCGGCAGGAAAATCCTATGTCATTTGGGCACAGCACAATGAGGAGAAGGTGTCCTGCCTGTACTTAGGGGAAGTAAAGAAAGAAGAACCGTGGAAGCTGGTTTCCATGCCGATGCTTTTGACGAAGCCGGAGTATGACTGGGAAAAGGTGCGGTATGCGGTGAATGAAGGACCGGCGGTATTGCAGCATGAAAACAAGGTGTTTGTGTGCTTTTCCGCTTCGGGAACCGGACCGGAGTATTGCGTGGGTGCGCTGGTGGCAGAGCAGGGCAGCGATTTATTAAATCCAGCATCGTGGAAAAAGCAGGAAAAGCCGTTACTTACCTCGGAGGATTTAACTGACGAGTATGGACCGGGGCACAATTCCTTCACAAAGGATGAGGACGGCAATGATGTTTTTGTATATCATGCACGCAGTAAGGAGTGCTATGAGGGCAGCTGCGGTTATTCCATGAATGACCCGCTGTATGACCCGTGTCGCCATGCAAGATTACATACGGTGCGCTGGAGTGAGGACGGTATGCCTGTACTGCGGTAGCTTTGAATTTCTCAAAAATACTTGATTTTTCTGCTAAAGTTGCGTACAATAATATCTAATCACGATTTGGCAAATCCGGATTAGATATTTGTTGGAGGTGTTGCTAATGTTTATAGGCAGAGAAGCTGAACTGAGATTTTTGAATGACAGGTACGAAACAGAAGGAGGACAGCTTGTTGTTCTTTACGGCAGACGGCGTGTTGGAAAGACGGAAACTTTACGGGAGTTTTGTAAGGAAAAACAGCATATCTTCTTTTCCTGCACACAGACGACCGACAGGGTTCAGCTTCAAAAATTTTCTAAACAGGTGCTGAAAGAAAATATTCCGGCGCGAAGCTATATTACCGAATTTGCCGATTGGGAAAAGGCATTTCGTTCTGTTCTTGATTTGCCATACGGAGATAGCAAGAAATTGATAGTCATTGACGAGTTTTCGTATATGTGTAAGGGAAATAAAAGCATTCCGTCAATTTTGCAAAATCTCTGGGATGCGGAGCTTCGAGATGCCAACGTGATGATTGTTCTTTGTGGCAGTGCAATGAGTTTTATTGAAAAAGAACTCCTTGCAGAGAAGAATCCTCTTTATGGCAGAGCAACGGGAATTTATAAGATGAAAGAAATGGGCTTTTATGATGCGGCGAGGTTTTTTCCTGAATACTCCCCCCATGATAAAGTAATTGCTTATTCTGTTCTTGGTGGTATCCCTCATTACCTGCGACAATGGAATCCGAAGCTGTCTGTTGCCGAAAATATCAAGCGAAATATACTGACAAAGGGATGTATTCTTTACAGCGAGGTG
Source organism: uncultured Lachnospiraceae bacterium (assembly GCA_964500085.1). Lineage (GTDB taxonomy): Bacteria > Bacillota > Clostridia > Lachnospirales > Lachnospiraceae > SIG307. The sequence goes on along the minus strand of CAZCON010000066.1, from coordinate 1,618 downwards.
GAGTTCCTGCTTCATCAGGAACTTCGTGAAACACCGATTTACAATTCCATCATTGAAGCCGTTGCACTCGGCAATACAACGCTTAACAATATCAGTCAAAAATCTCTTGTGGAGGATACTTCAAAAACAAGTGTATATCTTAAAAATCTGATTGAGCTGGGAATTATAGAACGGGAATTTCCGGTAAATGCAAAAACCAAAGAGCAGGCAAATGGGAACAGAGGAACCTATCGGCTGACCGATAACTTTTTCCGCTTTTGGTATGCGTTTGGGTTTGCCAATTTTTCGCAGCTTGAGGACGGCGATGTGGATGGCGTTTACGAATATGTCGTAGAACCGGCTTTGCACGAATTTGCTTCCGTTACCTTTGAGGATGTATGCCGTGAGTTTGTTAGAGAAAAGCAGAAGAAAAATGAGCTTCCGTTTCGTTATGCAAAAATGGGGCGTTGGACGGGAAATACAACGGTCAGGGACGCTAACGCTGAAGACGGTCTTAGAATAGCAAATACGGAAATTGACCTTTTGGCAATCGATCGGACAGGAGAGGAATATTTAGTCGGAGAATGCAAGTTTAAGAAAGAGCCGTTTACTTACGGCGAATATCTTGATACACTTGCAAAGCTGATGCCGCTAAAGAAAAATGCGAAATTCCATTATGTCCTGTTTTCTGAAAATGGGTTTCATGAGAAAATCATAGCCGATGCCGAAAAAGACGGCACAAAGCTCTACGCACTTGAAGAGATTGTAGAAAATAAGAAAGAATGAACTTATAACGCAAAGAGGAAGAAAACGATGAGCATAGAGAAGCAGATAAAAGCCCTCAAAATTGATCTTTCACCAATCGGGATTCAGCAATGTCACAATAATGAAACCTATTATTGCACACCTGAAAATGCTGATATTTTTGGCTGGGCTGGCGTGGACGGTATTCACTATTGTACGATACCGCAGTTTGGAGAAATGATATTTGCGGTTAGTCCCATGAACTTCGGCGATTGTGTTCACCCGATTGCACGAAGCTTTGAGGACTTGCTTCGGCTGCTTCTTTCCTGTGTGGACATGGCTGCGTTAGAACAGTGTTATGCATGGAAGGAAGAACAGTTTAAAGCGTTCCTGACGGATTGCCCTGCAACAAAGGAGCAACAAGCCGTTCTGGAACGCATAGCAGTACAGTTTGGACTTTCTCCGATGGAAAATGCGTTTGGCTATGTGAAAACGCTGCAGGCTGCGTTTGATTTGTCCTTGATTCCGTACACGGATGATTACTATGATTCCGATATGAATGCCGCAGCGCCGCAGCGTTCTAAGCCGTGGAAAGTTTATTTTGGCGGCGGATACTTTGGAAAAAGCGAACGGTTTGGGGGCAAGGCAGGACATGAGGTGGCAGTGAACCGTAGTTTCCCTTGGGGGGAGGAAATCTGGCATATTCCGTCCGTCTATGTCTGTGCGAAAGGAATGGTTGTCGATTTTTGTGTTGAAATTGCTCCTGAGCGAATGAAAGCCTTTATGGATAAGTGGGATTTTGAAAAAAATGAGGAACGACATCTGACAGATGAAATTCGCAACCGGATTGTGGAAGAAAATCCGCTGGATATCAGCTTTAGACCACATCTTATGG
>CAZCON010000065.1:0-7425 GCA_964500085.1 uncultured Lachnospiraceae bacterium | reverse complement strand
ATAAGAGACAAGTATTGTTTATAGTTTCGAAATTGACAGGAACATTTGTCATGGGGGTGGCTGCGGCCTTGCTCGTTTTGACGGCCGCAGTAGCTACATTAAAACTAATGTGCTATATACGGAATCGTAAAGTGGAGGAGGGACTCTTACAGTTCGCTAATCTGATTGAAAATTATAGCCGAACTTCGGATGACATAGTTGGTATTTTTGGAAAAGTCTATTGGTATCTGGAGGAACCACTTAGATCCACGGTTGCAGAATGTTACAGCGAAGCAGCAACAACGGGTGATTTTTCAAAGGCATGTTCGAGATTGACAAAGGTAATTGGCAACCGGCAATTGACCAATCTTTTGAATAATCTTGAAATCTGTTCGAGACATGAAGCAAACTATGAGGCGGTTACAAAGGCAAATAAGAAGATAATTCGGGATTACATTACGGAAAAAGAACTGCGCCGTGAGATGGCTAACAGTGCAAGGATGCAGGTTGTTGTTTTGGTTGTGATAGGAATCATGATTATCTCTATGTTAAATAGTATGACCAACGGAATTTTGTTTCGATCGCTACTAAATACTGAACTTGGTAATATATTGCTTGCCGCTATCAGTGTTTTTGTTGTTTTTGCTGCATATAAGCTATTGACAATGGGACAGGATTCATAACGAAAGGAGGTAAAACATGGTAGTTGAGTGGGTGAAAGGTTTTTTTTCATTAGAGAATGTTGAGATGATTCGTCAATGTGCAATGCTAATTATGTCAATAGCGTTTCTTGGATTGTTTGTAGCAATGTGGATTAAGAATGAGACGGAAGGAGAGAAAAAACGACGTCCGTGCGATGTGTTAAAACAGCTGTTGGAATCGACGGAATCACAGCTCAAAAAACAGGGACGATATGAGGAGAAAAAAGCTTATTTGTCCAAAATGGGTGTGAATTATGCGATGGGAAGAATTATAAGTCCGGAAGAATTTCTTTTAATCAAAGTAGTTACGGGAATCTTTTTGGCGGCTGTTATGGGATGGGGATTTGGAATTCTTGGAGGAGGCGTTGGATGGGTGTTAGGATACTTCAGTTATGATGTCCTGATTCGTGCATCCAACAGTGCTGCCAATGAGAAGATGCTTCCTGATATTAAGAGTGTTTTTGATACGCTTAAGATAAAGACAGAAGGTGGTATGTTTTTAACATCTGCTATGATGGAGTGTTATAAAAACACAAGGCATCCGAGATTGAAGCAAGCATTGCTTGAGATGAATGGTCAGTTAATTGCCCAAAATGATATCGGAGAGACAATAGATGATTTTGGAATGAAGTTTCATAACAAACAGGTTGATATTCTTTGCATCATTTTGAAGCAGAGTATGGAATCCGGAAAAACAGTTGAGATATTGAAGGATATCTCAGATCAGCTGACGGACATGCAGCAAGCGATTAATCTTAAGTCAAAGAACAAGATGGAGTCACAGACGCTGATAATACAATTGTTGATTTATGCACTTATCATAGTGCTGTGCGTATATGGAATTATCGTCTCCATAGGGAGCGATATGTTATTTTATTAAATGGAGGATAAGAAAAATGAAGAGAGTAATGAACAAGATGAGCAACAAGGTAAGAGAGGTTATGAGTAAGAAGCGACTTGGCGGTTCCAAGGCAATTATTGTAGAAGTTATTTTGCTTTTACTGGCAGTATCGGCGGTGTTGCTCTATAAGACAAACTTGGTTGATATGGTGCGGCAGGTTGTTGAGGATTGTAAGACGCAGCTCACATCGATTATCAGTTAGGGAAGGTGGAAAAACGTGAAACTTGGTATGCAAAAGAAAAGAAGAGGAGGAACCCGTGTTGTTTCTGCGTCATTTGTTTTAATGACACTAGTGGTGGTCACAGTGTTCTTGCTCTTTACAATGTCGAATCATTATAAGAATCTAAACGATTTGAGTAAAGTGAATATAATTTTGCGTACATATCTTTTGCGTACTGAGACAAAAGGGTATTTGTCAGCAAGTGAAGTCGCAGATCTTCTGCAGGAATTGCGGGATAGTGGAATGACGAACATTCAGGTGAGTGGTAACTTCGCTGCTGATGCAACCGGTAATGTACGAAGAAATTACGGGAAAGTACCTTTTGGAGAAGAGGTATTACTACGAATCGAGGGTGATTTTATTATGACGATCCCAGAGGAGGATGCAAATAACTTTTTTTCGATGCAGCAAAGCAACAAACATATTGACATTACGAAAAAGGGGGTGGCGTCACAGTGATCAGGAAGTTTTGTTCAAAGAAAAAACGAGGTGACGCCCTTCCTATCTATGCTATTTTGACGATTGGCTTTGTAATTTCGTTGCTTCTTGTTCTGATTCACTGGGAAGAATTTATTTATTCTGCAAATGATGCCAAGAATGGTATTACAATCTCGGCGCAGGCGGTATGTTTACATGATCCGGTTGCGTCTTCTCTTTTTTTAGAGAAGGAGGATTTGGTATTCTATACCGGTTCAGAGCGAGATTCTATGGAGTATTATTCTCATTCCGGACGTGTGACAAGGATTGCGTGCGAGAATGCAATGGAAAGTTTTGAAGAATTGTTAGAGACAAATATTCCTTCGAAGTATAAAGCGTATGTCATTGAGTGTTTTGAAATGAAAAACGTATTGAGCGGGACCGTATATGTCTATGATGCAATTTCAGGAAGAAGCTCTTCTTATGCAGATCAGAATGAGGAGTCCTCGATACACGTTGAGATGAAGGTGGTGCGCGACAGTATCTTTGGAGAAATCGCGTTGCCGGTACAAGAGACAGTGTTCTTAAAAGAAAAGTAGGAGAGATGTATGAGCAAGAAAAAAAGAGCGATTATCGTAACCATAGTAATCGGGTTGTTGTTGTCATTTATGCTTTTTGTGTTTATGACACAGCTGGAGAAAGAGCTCCTGAGTGATTATGAAACGAAGCAGGTGGTAAGGAGTATAAAGGAGGTTCCGGCAGGAACCTGGATAAAAGAGAGTAACGCAACGGAATTCTTTCTGGTAGAAGAAATCAATGGACAGGTTGTTACAGGAGAAACAATAACGGAACTGTCTGAACTATATGGGTCATATGTAAACAGAGACATCGGTATCGGGGAGATTATGTATTCAAGAGTGCTTTGTTCAGAAGAAACATTAGTGAAAGAGTTTACTTCACCGGCAGAAATTTCAATACGTATTGAAGATGAGGCAAATGGTGTAGCCGGAACCCTTCGAAAAGGCGATCGTGTAAATATATATGTCAACGAAGTTGAATCTACAATAAAGAACCGGAAGTTCAAAGAGGTTCTGAAAGATGTAATTATTAATGAGACATATAATAGTTCCGGAGAATTGATAGGAATGTCCGACAATGTAGAGAAAGCATGTATTATAACATTTTATGTGGAAGAGGATAGTGTCGCAGAACTATTGACGCAATTTGCTTCTGGAACAATTATAATTAGCAAGATGTCCGAGGAGTAATATGGGACGAAAAGGAGGTTTAGGATGGAATGTATTTTGTTGGAACAACGTAAGTTGGCGGAAGAGATGGGAATCATCGAAGAGCAACCGGTGGATGAAATTGACATTGTAGAACAGGAGATGGTTACGTGGGAAAAGCTTATGAACGTGTAATGCAAAACAGAAAAGCAGTAGAAGAAGACATCTGCGCGTCTATACAGGAACGTCAAATGATATTCCGTTATGACACAGTGCCGGAGATGTTATGTGTACCAAAGAATGCAGCAACAAATAGCATGTATAAGGGAATTAATGCTGTGCGACTTATGCAGACGGCGCTGCAGCGAGGTCTCACAGATAATCGCTGGATGACATTTAATCAAGCAAAGGAATTGGGGTACAAGATTAAATCCGGAAGTACGGGGACCCTATGCGAACACTGGACTTTTGACGATGAGGAAAAGGGTCAAAACGGAATGCCCACTGTGTCTTATTACTATCTTTTTAACGCTGCAGATATAGAGGGGTTGGTTCCGGAAGAATCGGATACAGCATTAACAGTCGTTCCAGCGATTCATAAAGAACTTGTAAATAAAGTGATTATGGAGCAAATATCTGGCAAAGAAGAGTTCTTTGTGAATCTGACTGCCGTATTGGTAAAGGCACGTTATGGAATGGTAACAAGAGAGTATACAGATTCGGAATCACAAGATTTGTCTTCCTTACTTGACAACATTCAAAAAGACAAGAATTATGTTCCGCGCTTAATAAAAAAAGCGCAGGAAGAAAGTGACATTATATCCATGAAAATAGATGCAGCATTATTAGAACAGAATGCAAGTATCGGTACCCATGAAGATGTCTATGAGAGAATTGCTCCGGAAGATTTGGATGAAGAAGGGGAAGCGGAGGACGAGGAAGTACAGTCTGTGGAGTCGCAGGCTGAACGAAAAGAGAAATCAAAGATTGAGGATTTTGGAAACAAAATCGGTGGAGCCAGAAAAGACCTTTGGTCAAGCAGAGGTCTTGATATTGGTGATTTGGTTGAGATGAATGATGCGGAAAGAGAAAAATTTGTTACAAAGGACAATATCTGGAAAAAGCCAAATTACAACAAGATGATTGAGGAAGGTATGCCGGTGAAAGTGGCGTATTTTGTAAAGAAGGTACGAGATAAGGTTATGCTCCATCCAAGCGGCACGGTATATGGAACAGTACGTGAGGATTTGCAAAAGGAATATATCAATTTTGTAAAGGACTTACGTGATAGCATCATGCAGGTTTGCACGGAGGAGGAGGCACTCGGTTTTTGCAAGACCTTCCTGTATGATAAGGGGTATGTTGAGAATACTGGGTATTATGGAGTGAAGCCGACTGAGAAAGCTAAGAATTGTATCGATAACAAGTTATTCAAGGCAATGAGGTTAGATTCTTATACATTGGAGTATGTTTATGAGCGGGAAATTAAGAAAAAACAGTTTGGTGTTGTTTCCGAACGAAAGCTCCCGACTGGATATGAGATTCGTAAATTTGGGAAAGAAGAGACATTTAGCGTGTGCCAAGGACGTCGCATTTGTGAAGAGGGATTTCAAACGTGGAATGCTGCAAAGGAATGGATTGAGCAAAATGCAAAACCGGTTAACAGAAAATCGAAGTTCATTCCGCCTCAGTTGGAGGATATTAGGAGGCTAAATCTGCCGGATGTACGAAAAGGAACGGATATCACAGGGGAAGATTACCTTTCTGTGTATCATTTTTACGGTGGAGAGTTCGGCAATTGGATGAGTGAGCTGGACCGTCAAGCAAGCTTGAACATGGGATATGAAGCATTTCATGACTTGGCTGCAGCATTACATATTACGGAGAAGGACATCTCTTTGGATGGAACCTTATCTATTGCGTTCGGTGCAAGAGGGCATGGCAACGCGGCAGCACACTATGAGCCGCTGCGTAAGGTAATCAATCTTACCAAGATGAAGGGAGCCGGCTCTTTGGCACATGAGTGGGGGCATGCTTTAGATGATTATCTTGGAAACGCTTTAGGATATGGGAAGATGCTGTCAGAGGCACGTGCACCGGAATTTAAAAAGGTGATGGATGCGATGAAGTGTCGCCCAGCTACTGAAGAGGAGAGGGAAACATCCGGAAGAGAACTGGTGGCTTCGGAATTTTACTTGAACTCAAAGGCAATGGATGGATGTACCGCTAAATGTGATAAAGGATATTGGGCATCGGACTGTGAGATGTTTGCCAGGGCGTTTGCATGTTATGTAAAAGATAAGCTTGCGCCTGGAAGAAATGATTATCTTTGTGGGCATGCACATGCTTGTGCCAACATTATAACTGGTACAGAAGGAAGCAAAAAGGTAATAAAGGTATATCCAGAAGGTAAGGAACGTGCACGTATTAATGAGGCAATTGATGCATTGGTTAAAGAGATGAAAGAGAAGAAGCTACTTTCTGAGCCAAAAGAAACAGCAAAGAAGAAATTGAAGTATAGTCGGTAGGAAGGAGTGAGAGCTATGCGACCAAAAATAAAACGAAAAGAAGAGAGGCGTATGCGGCGAAAAATATACTTCCGAGAGATGCACAGAGGAAATCGCGTACATATTGCTACATTGTGCATCTTTGCTGTATGGTTTCTGCTGTTAGTGGTAATGTTCCTGCTTTTCCTCTATGTTGTGACGGGTAATTATATTATGTAATGAGCAGAGAAGCCGGTAAGATTAGGCTTGAAAAAGACGAAAAAAGATATTACAATGAAAGGAGAAGGAATATGAACGAGCTAAAGATAAGTGATTTTGAAGAAAAAAGCACTAATGATACTGCTGTGTTTGATGATGTGTTTCGAACAATGCTGGAGCGTATACCGGAGGTGATGATACCGCTGATCAATGAGGTATTTGGTACACACTACTCTGAAGACGAAACAATTATGCAGCTAAAGAATGAGCATTATACCAAAGGCGGAGCAATTATAACGGATTGCGTTTTGAATATTTGTGGCAAGCAGTATCATTTGGAGTGTCAGAGCAATCCCGATAATACGATTGCGCTTCGTATGATTGAGTATGATATGGCGATTGCACTATACGGAGCTAAGGAAGTGAAGATTACGGATGGTGCGGAGCATGATTATGAATTAACATTTCCTAATTCGTGTGTTCTTTATTTGAGGGATAACCGAAAAACAAAGGATAAGGCGAACGTACGGATAATGTTTCAAGACGGATCGTCTCATGTGTACAGTGTTCCAATCGTAAAGGTTCAGAGCTATACGAAAGAGGAGATTTTTGAAAAGAAACTTTTGGCGTTTGTGCCTTATTATATGATGAGATATGAGAGCAGACTCTCTGAAATATGCGAGAACAAGGAAAAAGCTGAATTGTTACAGAAAGAGTACCTTGAACTTCGTGTGAAGCTGGAAAAGATAGTCGGTGAGGAAGAAGGCTTGTTATATGTGGAACTTATTAGCCACATGAACAAAATAGCAGATTACATTTTTAAAGAAGAACCGGAAATGAGAGAGCGAATGGAGGCGATTGTGATGGGCGGTCAGGTATACGAAACGATAACCGATCAATTATTGGCACGCGGAAGAGATGAGGGGCGTGACGAAGGAAGAGCTGAGGGGAGAGCTGAAGGACGGTCTGATGGGATTTTTTTATCAGTCGGACGTTTGGCTGCTACCGGACAATATACAGAACAGGCTGCTTGTGAGGTGTTAGGTGCTGAGTATGAGGAGTACTTGAAGTTTAAAGAACGGATTCGCATGGAAAAAGAACAGAAATTGGAGCAACAGTACCAAACAGAACAATCGGAAAAAGCTATTCCAAAGAGAACGGGCTTAAGGAGATAGCGATGGGCGGCCAGGTATATGAAACATTAACGGATAAGTTTAAATGTAATATTTCAGTCAAATGCTTGACAAAAGCGTTTGATTGAAATATAATATGGTAG
>CAZCON010000064.1:0-7470 GCA_964500085.1 uncultured Lachnospiraceae bacterium | reverse complement strand
ACCCGGCAGAGTATAACGGCTATAAGGTATACTGGGAGGATGGCGCACAGATTACGGCCCCGAAGGACGCACAGATTATTGCAGAAGTAAATGCGGTGACGAGCTATGCGGCAGTAAAGACCATGAACCGTACCGAAGCGGAGGCAAAGGGACTTTTAAAGGTGATTGGAAAAGAGGTAGACGATAAGTATATTGCGGCATTAAAGCAGCAGATTATTTATCCGGAGATGATTCGTGAGCAGGGGAAGGAGTTAAAGATTGTTTACACGCCGTTACATGGAACAGGAAATCTTCCGGTACAGCGTGTACTTGCAGAGCTTGGGTTTGAGCATGTGTATGTGGTGCCGGAGCAGGAGAAGCCGGACGGCAATTTCCCAACGGTAAGCTATCCGAACCCAGAGGATGCAAAGGCATTTGCGCTGGCGTTGGCACTTGCGAAAAAGGTGGATGCAGATGTGATTATGGCAACGGACCCGGATGCGGACCGTCTTGGAGTGTATGCGAAGGATTCTAAAACCGGTGAGTATATGTCCTTTACTGGGAACATGTCCGGCATCCTGATTTGTGAGTATTTGATGAGCCAGCGTAAGGCGCTTGGCAGAATCCATGAGGACGGTGCCATCATTAAAACGATTGTCACCACGAATATGACTGATAAGGTGGCAGAGGAATATCAGGTAAAGCTGATTGAGGTACTGACCGGCTTTAAGTACATCGGCGAACAAATAAAGTGGTTTGAACAAAAGGGTGTGGGACACTATGAGTTTGGATTTGAGGAAAGCTATGGCTGTCTGGTCGGAACACATGCAAGAGATAAGGATGCCATTGTAGCGGTTATGATGCTTTGCGAAGCGGCTGCGTATTACAGAACGAAAGGGCTGACGCTTTGGGATCAGATGCAGAATATTTATAAAAAGTACGGCTATTTTAAAGAGGGTATCCAGACCATGACCTTAAAGGGCGCGGATGGTGCAACGCAGATGCAGGCGATGATGGACGGTTTCCGTGCAAATCCGCCGAAGGTATTAGGCAGTTACAGGGTAGTAGCGTTCCGCGACTATAAGAAAGAGACAGTTTTAGATTTGGAAACCGGTAAGGTGACACCGACCGGACTTCCAAATTCCAATGTGCTCTACTTTGATTTAAATGATGATGCGTGGGTATGCGTTCGCCCGTCCGGTACGGAGCCAAAGATTAAGTTTTATATTGGTGTAAAGGGAAGCGGCGCAGAGGACGCAGACGCAAAGCTAAAGGAGCTTATGGATGCGTTGATGGCATTAGCATAAATTAGGATAGAAAAGAAATAATGCAGGACTGCTGTACTATAGAAGGGTATGAGCAGTCCTGTTTTCACGTAAATAAAGTAAGGATAGAGACTTACATAAAACTAAGTTTACGGGATTGGAGGAAGGATATGAAGGTGATAATTATTACCGGTGCGTCTTCCGGAATGGGAGCAGAGTTTGCAAGGCAGCTGGATACGGAGCTTTCCGGCGTGGAGGAGCTCTGGCTTGTGGCAAGACGGAGAGAACGTATGGAGGCACTGGCAGGAGAATTGAAGCATTCGGTACGGATTTTTGCAGAGGATGTGAGAGCGCAGTCCTTTTATGAGACGCTGGAGCGGCAGCTGCAAAAGGCACATGCCGATGTAAAAATGCTGGTAAACTGTGCCGGATACGGTATTGTCGGAAAGGTGGCAGAGCGTTCTGCGGAGGAGCTGTCTGGCATGGTCGATGTAAATTGCAGGGCACTGACTGCGCTCACAAGCATTTGTCTGCCTTATATGAAGCAAAACGCCAGAATCCTGCAAATTGCAAGCAGTGCAGCCTACTTGCCGCAGCCGAATTTTGCGGTATATGCAGCAACCAAATCGTATGTACTTAGCTATTCCCGCGCACTTGCAAAGGAGCTTCGTAGGCAGAGAATTTATGTAACTGCGGTTTGTCCGGGACCTGTAGCAACGGAATTTTTTGAAACGGCAGAGCAGTATGGAGCGTCCTATGGCTTTAAGAAATATTTCAGAATGCAGCCGGAAGCGGTGGTAGCAGAAGCAATCCGTGCTTCAAAACGGAAGCAGTCGGTTGTAACGCCGGGGGCTCCTATGAAGGGATTTCGTATTCTTGTAAGGCTTGTTCCGCATGAAATCATTTTGCAGGTGTTGGGATTACTCTCGTAATTCAACTTTTTGTTGACGTTATGACTTATTTGTATTATAATAACTAATACAAATAAGTCATAACGAACAAGGAGGCACGGTATGATTATTCGTCTGGATATGGCAAGTGAGGTGCCGATTTATGTACAGCTGCGGAATGCAGTGGTGGTCGGTATCGGGAAGGGAGAGCTGCAGCCGGGGGAAGCCCTTCCAACGGTACGTCAGATGGCAGAAGATTTGGGCGTGAATTCGATGACGGTAAACAAGGCGTATGGTATTTTAAAAAATGAAGGCTTTATTGAGATTGACCGCAGGCATGGGGCAAGAGTGAACCCGCAGAAGGATAAGTTTGGCATATTCAGGGAAAAGGCAGAGGAGGAACTCCTTCTTTTGATTGCCGAAGCAACGGTACGGGGAATTGGGAAAAAGGAGTTTTTTACACTTTGCGAAACGGTATACAACAGTATGGCGCTGCCGGTAACGGAAATAGGATAGGGGGTGAAGAGGATGGAGACTGTAATGGCATTTTTTTATGCGGGAACGGCATGGTTTTGTCTGCTTTGCGTACTGTTTGAGTGCCACCTGTTGGTTAGAAAAAAGGCAGAGTATTTGTTGTTTATGACGATTCGCGGCGTACAGAGAGAGGACGCAGAGGTAAAGCAGGTGGTTCGTGCCTTTAAAAAAGAGGCTTTGCTCTGGGCGGCAGGTCTGTTTGCGGCAACCGGAGTATTCTTTTTCCTAAGTCTGCTGCCGGTGGGCAGAGATTCGGTACAAATCTGTTACTTTTCGTTATGGGTGTGTGGATTGCTGTTTGCGGAATATGGCGTTGTGAGAAAATATGCTAACCGTATGTATACGCTGAAAATAAATAAGGGTTGGGGAACACCGCCGCGACAGGAGAGCAGGCAGGTGGATACGGTCGTCAGCCGCAAAAAGAAAACGCTTCCGGTGTCGGAGCTTTGGCTGGCCGTGCCGCTTTGGATTTGTATTGGTTCCTTTTTGTGGTGGTTTATGTGTGCGGCGGAGTATAAAATACTTTTGATTCTTCTGGGAACGAATGTAGCTTCTTTTGTGTTATTCTGTTATTTGTTTCACCGGATAGCGCACGGGAAATGTAAGGTATATAGCGAGGATTCGGAACTAAATTATATACTAAACCGGGTGTCCAAACGGGCGTGGAGCGGATGTATGGTATGGGAAGCAGCCTTGCTCTGCGGACACCAGTTTGTGATTACCCTGCTGCTTCATTCGTATATGAAGCGGGTGGCAGCAGGAGCAGAAGGGGCGACAGCAGCTTTTTGGATACCGTTTGTTGGGAGCATAGTCGTGGTTGCCCTGTTGGCAGTGCTTGCGTTTTTCTATGCGGCAAACCGTGTCAAGCGGACAAAAAAAGAGATTGCCGCAGCGACCGAGGCTTTTTTTGTCGAGGATTGTGACGCGTACTGGAAAAACGGCTATTATTTTAATCCAAATGACACGGATGGTTTTGTGGAAAACCGTGTCCTTGGAATTACGGTGAATATGGCAACGAGGTGGGGGACAATTACAAAGTGGTGTTTACTCCTTACCCTGCTTTTCTGTATTGGTCTTGGCGTGGCACTGCTTCCCTTTGATTTGGGAAGCGTGACGGCAAAGGAGGAGAAGGACGGTATCACGTTTCGTGCCTGTTTGTATTATAATGAGAAATTGCCGTTTTCTGAGGTCTCTGAGGTGGTTTTTCTTACGGAACGTCCGACACTTTTCCGCGTGGCGGGAACTGGTACAAAGCGTTTTGCACTCGGCAGCTACCGCTTTAAAGAGTATGGAAACGGGACGGCTATGATAGATAAGGCGGCAGATAGTTTTCTTCTGGTAAAAAAGCAGGATGGAGCGTGGTTCGGCTTTAGCGTAAGGAACGGGGAAGAAATGCGGGGGTATTATGAAGTGTTGCGTGCGTATGCAATAAAAAATAGTGGCAACCAGACAAAAAAATAGGGAGTGGCGTTACGCATTACGGCGGTTCGCAAAGAAAAATAAACAACGAAAAAACGATAACACAGGCGAGGAAATACAATGAAAAAAGCAGTGATTTTTGATTTGGACGGAACATTATTAAATACACTGGCAGATTTGCGGACAGCGGTGAACCTTGCGCTTGCGGCATACGGACTGCCGTTACGGAGCATGGAGGAGGTCAGGAGGGCAGTTGGAAACGGTATCCGCAGGCTGGTTGCCCGCTCTGTGCCGGAGGAAACGGACGCGTCTCTGGAGGAAGCTGTGTTTGTACGCTTTCAGGAGGAGTATCGTATTCACTGTAGCGACGAGACAGCGCCCTATGCAGGCGTGCCGGAGCTGTTAAGACGGCTGCGAGCAGAGGGCTGTCTGGTTGCTGTTGTGTCCAATAAGGCAGATTTTGCGGTACAGGCGTTGATGAAACGGTATTTTGCAGGACTATATGATGTAGCGCTTGGTGAAATGGAAGGACTTGCGCGAAAGCCTGCGCCGGACATGGTAGAGGCGGTAGAAAAAAAGCTCGGCGTGAAGCGGAAAGACGTAGTTTATGTGGGAGATTCCGAGGTGGATGTGGAAACGGCAAAAAATGCCGGACTTTTTTGCGTCAGCGTGACATGGGGCTTTCGGGACACCGATGTTTTGGCAGAGCATGGAGCGCGCTGTTTTGCAGGCAATGCGTCAGAGCTGTATGCGGCATTGGAGCGTTTGATAAACTGAACATGTTTGTTCCATGTAAAAATGGAGTCATCAATATGCATCAAGTATATCTGATGCGTATTCAAAAGGTTCAGTAAGGGGAAAAATTCTAAACAATACTTGACAAAAAGAAAGGAAGAGATGATGTTTTGTTACTGTAAACATCATACAAGACCATCTATGGATTATTTTGAAGAGGTAAAATACGTAAAAAAATATTTAGAAGAACATGGCGGAGAATTGGATACAGACGTAGATATTAAATTCAGGTCCAGAATCAGACATACATGCAGAGTGCTTAAGTGGGTTGAGAGACTGTTAGATGACGATACGCTTGGAGATGTAAATGAAAAAATCTTATATATTGCGGCTATATATCATGATATAGGATACGATAAGAGCGGACGTGCTAAGCATGCGGAACGAAGCTATAATATTTTCATGAAACGCGCCTTGGATATGAAGCTGACCACAGAAGAAATTGAGAAGATAGCATTTATTATAAAGAATCACTCAAATAAAGAATTAATTAAAGATAATATCCCGATTGAATTATGCTTGCTAATGGAAGCAGATTTAATGGATGAAATGGGTACAATGGGCATTATGTGGGATTGTATGATAATGGGGGCACAAGGTGCACAGAGTTACAGTGAAGTTCTTGAACACATAAAGATTGGTTATAATAAGTTAATAAATAATCCAATGAAAACTAAGAAGGCAATTATGTATTGGGAGCAAAAAAGAGTCTTTGTAGAAAATTTTCTACAAATGGCACAATTTGAATTAGAAGAAAAAGAAGAAACTTACGACAAAATATAGATTGGCAGCCATAACATTACTCAATTAACCTGCCAAAAGGGCATAGAATCTTTGTGGCATAGTTCAGAGTGCCTTGCAAAATAAAAGAGGATGGCGTATCATATCATCCCTGACTGAAATAAAAGGATTGTTTTTCCAGAAAGCTTATGCTACAATAAACAGGTATGGCAAAGGGTGGTAAGCAATGAGACAAAGCTTGGCTGTGCCGAAGCAGTAACGAAAAAGTGGAAAAAGGAGTAAAGAGGATGAAGGATACCACACTTGTGATTATGGCAGCAGGAATCGGAAGCCGTTTTGGCGGCGGGATTAAGCAGTTAGAGCCGGTAGGTCCAAACGGTGAAATTATTATGGATTATTCCATTTATGATGCAATAAAGGCCGGATTTAACAAAGTGGTTTTTGTAATCAGGAAGGATTTAAAGGATGTATTCCGTGAGGTGATTGGCAGCAGAATCGAAAAGGTAATCAAGGTAGAGTATGCCTTTCAGGAAAAGGATGATTTGCCGGAAGGCTTTTTGCTGCCGGAAAACCGTGAGAAGCCTTGGGGAACGGGTCAGGCTGTGCTTGCCTGCAAGAATGTTGTCCATGAGCCGTTTGCGGTAATCAATGCAGACGACTACTATGGTAAGGCATCGTTCCAGACCCTGCACGACTATCTTGTACAGGATGCAAAGGTTGCCGGAAAGTATCATGTTTCTATGGTAGGCTTTGTACTTGGAAATACGCTGAGTGAGAATGGTGCAGTTACAAGAGGCGTTTGTGTTACGGATGCGGAGGGAAATCTGGTGTCTGTGAACGAAACCTCCGGACTGATAAAAACAAAGACCGGTGCAGCAGTGGAAAAAGACGGTGTGTGTGTTCCGATTGATGTAAACAGCAAGGTTTCCATGAATATGTGGGGCTTTGAACCGGAGATATTCCATGAGTTAGAGGCTGGATTTACGGAGTTTCTTTCTGCGTTAAAGCCGGAGGAGATAAAAAAGGAATACCTCTTACCGTCCGTCGTTGATGGTCTGGTAAAGGAAGGACGCGCACAGGTTAAGGTGCTCGAATCAAAGGATCGGTGGGTCGGAGTGACCTATAAGGAGGATAAGCCGTTTGTAGTAGAGGCAATCCGTGGTTTTATTGCAGAGGGAAAATATCCGGAAAAGCTGTATTAGGTTTTAACCCCTGTCAAGCTGCATTGGTTTTTTAACCCTTGACAAATTCCATTTTTTTGATATAGTAAATTGTATATGGAAAATGGCTGGGAAGAGGAGCAGTACATACCGTTTCGTTTTCAGAGAGCCGCCGGTGGGTGCAAGGCGGCAGCGTGCTGTATGGAACTCGCCTTGGAGCCGTGTCGCAGAAGAAGCTTACGTTTACGTTAAGAGCTTTGTGTAGGTGGCAGCGATTCATCCCCGTTACCGGATGATAAAGTGCAGGAGCCTTAAAAGCTTCTGAATGAGAGTGGTACCGCGGAAGAGCTGGCTTTCGTCTCTTTATGAGAGGCGTAAGCCTTTCATTTTATTATACGAACGCACGACCAGAGTGCGTGAGGTGAGTGCAGAGGTGTAGTGTAGTCTGCACGGGAAAAGGAGAAAGATAAAAAAGAGCATCGCCGCATATGGTAAATATGAAAGGAGTATTGGAATCAGTTATGGAAAAAACGTACAATCCTAGTGTCATTGAGAAGAAGTGGCAGACGTATTGGGAAGAGAATCAGACCTTTAAAACCGATGTTTGGGATTTTAGTAAGCCGAAGTATTATGCGCTGGATATGTTTCCGTATCCGTCCGGTGTGGGTCTTCATGCAGGGCATCCGG
>CAZCON010000063.1:0-7502 GCA_964500085.1 uncultured Lachnospiraceae bacterium | reverse complement strand
TACTCAATCTGCTCCGACGGCGCGCAGACCGTATCGCCAATAGAAAAAATTCCGGGATCAAATACACCGATAATATCTCCCGCATACGCTTCCTCTACGATTTTTCTGTCCTGTGCCATCATCTGCTGCGGCTGGGAAAGACGCAGCTTCTTGCCCCCCTGTACGTGATTTACCTCCATGCCGGCTTCAAATTTACCGGAGCAGATACGCAGAAACGCAATTCGGTCGCGGTGTGCCTTATTCATATTCGCCTGAATTTTAAATACAAATGCAGAAAATTCATGTGCCAGCGGCTCAATCATCCCTTCCTTTGCCTTCCGCGGAAGCGGCGATGTCGTCATGGAAAGGAAATGCGTAAGAAAGGTTTCCACTCCAAAATTTGTCAGCGCGGACCCAAAGAATACCGGTGTCAGTTCTCCGGCACTGACCTTTTCTAAATCAAATTCACTGCTTGCCCCATCCAAAAGCTCAATTTCTCCCACCAGATTCTGATGATTTTCTCTGCCGATAATATCGTCCAAGTTCGGGTCGCCAAGCTTCGCCTCTATCTTCTCTACCTCATTCTGCCCATTGTTCGCAGCAAAAAACCGGGTAATGGTTTCTGTATCTCGCTGATACACCCCCTTGAAATTCTTTCCGGAGCCAATCGGCCAGTTCATCGGACAGGTTTGGATTCCAAGCACATTCTCAATTTCATCCAACAGTTCAAAGGTATCCCTTGCTTCACGGTCCAGCTTATTCACAAATGTAAAAATCGGAATATGACGCATTACGCAAACCTTAAACAGCTTTATTGTCTGTGCCTCTACACCCTTAGAGGCGTCAATCACCATAACTGCGGAATCTGCCGCCATCAGGGTACGATACGTATCCTCGGAAAAGTCCTGATGCCCCGGCGTATCCAGAATATTGATACAATATCCGGCATAATTAAACTGCATCACCGAGGAGGTTACCGAAATTCCTCTCTGCTTCTCTATTTCCATCCAGTCGGAAACCGCGTGACGTGCGGTCTTCTTTGCCTTGACGGAGCCCGCCAGATTAATCGCGCCTCCATACAATAAAAGCTTCTCCGTCAATGTTGTCTTACCTGCGTCCGGGTGGGAAATAATCGCAAAGGTACGTCTCTTTTCTATTTCATTACCGTAATTCATGGCAGCCTCCTAAACAAAAATAGTATGTCGTGCTCATTTTCTGCAGCACAGTCGATATTCTGACCCTAACACCATATTTTACATGATTTCCCACAGATATGCAAGCAAAGAATAAGACCTGCCGCAGTCTTCCTCCCTTTTTCATCCGTATTCTTGCCTGTTCTTGTTATTTTTCCCTTCGTGTGTTAGTATAAAAGTGAGATCAGACTCAAAAGATATTTTGCCCTGACTGATACGCATATCCGGAGGTGCCTATGAAGCGTTTGTTATTATTTCAACCAAGTGTAGAAACCCTGCATTTCTTTTCCGAACGTCTGGCAGAGGAATTTGCACAAGCAGGCTATGAGGTGCGCCTTGTACATATCCGGGAGCCGTTCAACGGCACGGATGCCCTAAAAGCGTTTATAGTACCTCATGAAACCGTTATGATAACCTTCAATTTTCACGGCATCCAGCGGGAAGCCATCTTTCACACGCCGGAGCGGGAGCTTTTCTGGGACCTGTATGATGTAGCCTGTATCAATATCATTGTGGACCACCCGTTTTACTATTATGAAGAGCTCAAATATCTGCCGAAGCGTTATCTGCAAATTTGCATCGATGGCGACCATACTGACTATATGAAACGATTCTATCCGAACATCCGCTGCGGAGAATTCCTGCCCTTAGCCGGCTGTTCCTATCGTGCCTCCTTTGCTAAAGGCATGACCTCCCCACAGCAGCCTGATGTCATCAATCCGACAGTTCTGCTCTCCCCGGAAAGCCTGAAGTCTCCGGCACCCGCTCCGATTGCAAGCCGTTCTACAAAAGTAGTATTCACTGGCTGCTATACCTCTCCGGATTTCTTTTTACCTTATATGCAACGCAACGGTGCCGACTACGATGCCTTTTATCATGGAATTTTAGACGATCTTCTGGCTGCTCCGGAGCAATGCATCCATACCGTCTATTTACGTCATCTGAACCGGGAATTGCCGGAGCTTACCGAAGAAGAATTAAAAAATGTAATGAATAAAATGATTTTTCTGGACATGTGGATTCGTTTTTATTTTCGCGGCAACGTCATCCGCACCTTGCTTCATGCAGGCATTCCGGTGCACTGTATCGGTGCCGGCTGGAATGTACTGCCCGTAGAAAAGACCGCTTTACTTACCCATACGGAATATTCCGATACCGCGGTCTGCCTGAAAGCAATTTCAGAAGCCCAAATTTCACTGAATGTAATGCCGTGGTTTAAGCGAGGCTCGCACGACCGTATTTACAGTTCCATGCAAAACGGCGCTGTCTGTGTCACCGACAAAAGCGAATATTTGTTGACCCATTTCCCGGATGGTGAGCTGCTTCGTTATTATGACCTGAGGGAAATCGAAAAGCTTCCTGCCCTCGTCACCAATCTGCTGGAGCATCCTGACAGAATGCAGCAGATTGCCGACCGGGCATACGCCTATGCAAAGGAGAACTTAACCTGGAAACAGTATGCAACACAGCTTATTCCATATTTTGAACAGGTATAGATACCGGCTGCAAAAAGGGCATCGCTTACGCGATGCCCTCACCGGTTTTACTTGTTGTCAATCTTTGCGGCAATTTCTCCGATTACCCGTCGGATTTCCGCCTCCTCTAACGGCTTTGTCAGAAAATCCTCTGCCCCTGCCTTGACTGCTGCCATCAGATTATTCTTCTGACCGGCTGCCGTAATCATAACCACCTTTGCATCCTCATTCTCATGCTTAATCAAAAGCAGGGACTCAAGACCGGACATCACCGGCATGGTAATATCCATTGTTACAATATCCGGACGCAGCTCCTTATATTTCAAAAAGCCCTCTTCTCCATTTACAGCCTCGCCGATTACCTCAAGACCCATATTTCTAAGCACATCCCCAAGCATTCTCCTTGAGGTTTTGGAATCATCTACAATCAACACAGTCGCCATGCCGTTACCTCCAGCCTTTCTTATTTGTGACAATCAGATTTACGTTTGCTCCACAGACACCAAACGGCATCAGCAGTATATCAGCTCCGGAAAGCGTCCCACTCTCACCAAGTTCCGGCGGCATCAGCTCCAGCGTAACATTCTGAACACTCTTGGCTGTTGCAAACAAACCGTTTACACAGTTCAGAAATTCACCAACCGCATCCTGTACATCCTCATCTACCGTCTTATACTCTTCCTTTGCAAACGCAGAAGCAATCGCGCATAAGCCACCGTTTTCATCTGCAAAACCAATGTTCCAGTATTCTTCTCCGGTAAGCTCCTGCGTCACCGGCTTTTCTGCCTCCAGTGCAGTTACCAGTCTGCCTGTCATCGGATATGCCTGACGATCTATACACCGTATCAGTGTTTTCAGTACAACAGCTGCAATTTCCTGATATGCCTCAGCGCCCGCAGGAAGAAACAGGGGCGCAATTTTTTCCGGATCACCGCTCTTGATTAGTTCCAGCTCTGTGTTTGTAAAGCCCATGCTTTCCTGGTAATTTTTCAAAACTTCCTGAAGCCTGTCCATAGTAACAACGCCTTCATCCACAAGCGTCTGTGCAAAGGTCAAATACTCATTTCCCTGCATCTTCAACAGGCTTCCGACCTGCGTCTCCGTAAGATATCCCTTTTCTACGGCAATATCACCAAAACGCTTGTCCATAACCTGCTGTAAACGGTTTATCTCATCTGCCTGTTCTAATGTCAGCATCCCCTCCGAAACAGCAATCAGCCCAAGCTTTACCCTGATTTTTTCCTGCACGGAAAGAACATACTCTAACTGTTTTCTTCTCATCAGTCCTACATCTACCATGTAGTTTCCTAACAAATAGCTTACCATCTAATGCCCCCTTACAACTTTTTATAGAAAACCTTCTCTGTTCCCTTTCTATTATACACTCTTTTCCCTCAAATTTCCACAAAAAAATAGAATTTTCGTAAAAAAATTAAGATTTTATCACAGATTCTCTTGCGCTTTTTTTTGAAAAAAGGTATACTCCTCTTAAGAAAACGATGTATCACATCAGAAAGGATATTTTATGGCAAACATCCAACCATTTTACTGTATCCGTCCCACAACCGCAGTGGCGCACCGTGTTGCCGCACTGCCATATGACGTATACAACCGTAGCGAGGCGAAGGCCGCTGCTTCCAAGGATTCCTTATCCTTTTTAAACATTGATCGGGCAGAAACCCAGTTTCCGGATGAGGTCGATACTTACGCCGACTGCGTTTATGCAAAGGCTGCCGAGCTGTTAAACGCCCGCATTGCCGATGGCACATTTCTTACTGATGCCACGCGAAATTACTACATTTACGAGCTCACCATGAATGGTCGGGTACAAACCGGTATTGTTGCCTGTGCTTCCATTGAAGATTATCTGAACAATGTAATTAAAAAGCATGAAAACACCCGTGCTGACAAGGAGGAGGATCGCATTCGCCATGTCGATGCCTGTGACGCGCAGACCGGCCCGATTTTTCTTGCCTACCGCAGAAACGAGACACTTCATGCAATTGTCGCAAAGGCGAAGGAAAGCGCGCCTCTCTACGATTTTACCTCTGAGGACGGCATTACCCACCGAGTATTCGTCATCCATACTCCGGAAGACATTGCCGCAGTAGCTGCTGCCTTTTCCTCCATTGACCGCATCTATATTGCAGACGGACATCATCGTGCTGCTTCTGCCGTAAAGGTGGGCATAAAGCGCCGCGCAGAGCATCCTGATTATGACGGCACTGAGGAATTTAACTATTTCCTTTCGGTTTTGTTCCCAGAGGACGAGCTGATGATTCTTCCGTATCATCGCGTTGTAAAAGATTTAAACGGTATGACAAAGGACGATTTTCTTGCACGCATTTCCGAAAGCTTTACCGTGGAGCTTCTCGGTACAGAGGCATTCCAACCGCAGGAAAAGAATACCTTTGGTATGTTTCTTGAGGGCAGCTGGTATCGTCTGACCGCCTCCGAGCGTCTTCGTTCCATTACCGATCCGGTGGCTTCTCTGGATGTATCTCTTCTGCAGGACCATCTGCTTGCTCCTGTACTTGGTATCGGGGATCCGCGTACCGATAAGCGTATTGACTTTATCGGCGGAATCCGCGGTCTCGGCGAACTGGAACGGCGTGCTACAAGCGATATGACCGTGGCGTTTTCTATGTATCCGACCTCTATTCAGGAGCTGTTTGCAGTATCTGATGCCGGACGTTTAATGCCGCCAAAATCCACCTGGTTCGAACCAAAGCTCCGCAGCGGATTATTTATCCATAAGCTGTGCTAATCAAAATCTCCTTCCGGCACTGTGAAACCGCTTTCCAAGCGCCCACAGTACCACGGGAGGTCTGACACGGCAAAAAAATAGCGGGGCACCGCCCGCAAAATAACAATACTCATCCACAAAAAGGGGCTGTCGCATATGCGGCAGCCCCTCAAAATTTTATCCTAGTTGTATACGTTAGACCAAATCTTGTTATCTACATTTGCATTCTTTCCTGCATAAGAGAACAACTGGCTCACTGTTACAAAGGTATAGCCCTGATTCTTTAAGCCCTCAATAATTGTCGGAAGAGCGGAAACCGTCTGGGAATTTCCCTGGTAATCGTGAAGTAATACGATAGAACCATTGGACACACTGCTCAATACGGTGTTTGCTCTCTGGCTTGCAGAGGTGCTGTCTACCCAGTCATTACACATAATACCCTGAATAAATGCCATGTCAATTGCACTGTACATGGTGCTGTTGACAGAGATATACGGCGGGCGGAAGAACTTCGGTGTCTGACCGGTATAGCTCTTAATCAGATTATTGGTCTGATTAATCTCGCTCTGAATGGTACTATAGGACATCGTAGTCATGTCACTATGAGAATAAGAGTGGTTCGCAAGCTCATGACCGGAGCTGTTCTGTCTCTGCAAAATAGACTTCGTGCTGCTGTTAATCTGATTACCGATTAAGAAGAACGTAGCCTTCACGCCGTACTTGTCTAAAATGTCAAGAATCTGCGTTGTCGTTGTGGTGGACGGGCCATCATCAAAGGTCAGCGCTACCATCTTGGACGGAGTAGAAGTCGTACCGCTACTGGAGCTGCTGCCGGAAGAAGAACTGCCGGAGCTGCTGGAAGAGCCTGCTGCACTGATGGTTAAGCTATCAATGTAAGCATCCCAGTTACCGTCATCTGCAGTTACTACAAGCTTCACCGTCTGATTTCCGGTACCGTGAGAGACATTCTTAATCGTATACTCTGCTACATTATTATCACCAAAATAGAACGTCCCCTTCGTGCTGCCGCCGATAACAAGATCAACCTTTGCCATCGAAGAATTGTTGGAGCATCCTCTTAAGGTGAAATCATGTGTGCTGCTTCCAAAATACTGCGTATAGGAAACTGCATCATTGTTTGCATATAATGCAACACCCGTAAACGGAGAACTGATGTTGCCGGTATACTGACCGCTCTTGGTCATGGACTCACACTGTACTACGGTATTCGTGGTGCTGGTAGTTCCGGAAGAAGTGTTGCCGCTGCTGGAGCTGCCGGAAGAACCACTGGAGCTGCTGCCGGAGGAAGTGCTTCCGGAAGAACTGCTGCTTCCGCTGCCGCCACTAATGGAAAGATAATCAAGATAGCCATCCCATGTGCCATCATCTGCAGTCACCTTTAACTCAATCTTCTGATCCCCTGTACCATGAGATACATTTTTGATGGTATACTCTGCCGGAGAGCTGCCGCCATAGTAGAACGTGCCCTTCGTCGTACCGCCGATTACCAAATCAATCTTTGCCATCTCGCTGTTATTGGAGCAGGCTCTTAACGTAAAGTCATGAGTACCGCTTGCAAAATACTGCGTATAACTGCAAGATTCATTATTTGCATAAAGTGCAACGCCTGTAAACGGAGAACTGATTTTACCTGCGTACTGACCGGTAATCGTCATATTCTCACACTGTACCACCGTAGCGTCACCGGAGGAAGTGCTTCCGGAAGAGCTGCTGCCGGAAGAAGAACTGCTGCCGGAAGAAGAACTTCCGGAGGAGCTGCTTCCGCCCACAGAAATTGTGTTAGAATAAACCTTTGCACTACCACTGCTCTGATAGCCCTCTACCGTAAGTGCAGCCTCGTAAATCTTACCAAGGCTCATGCCCATATTCTCCCAAGCCTTGAAATGCTCGGTTACAGAAATGGTGCCACTGGTGCGCTTGGAAGTACGTACACTCCAGTACTGCTGGAACGTCGTATTTCCATCGATGGACGGCTGATTTACACGTGTCGTTTCGTAAACATCATAAGTACCGCCGTCAACCGTAATGGTTCCCTTAGAGGTAGCTCCCGGCGGACGCCAAGTACCCCAGCTCTCTACGATGTAATAC
>CAZCON010000062.1:0-7633 GCA_964500085.1 uncultured Lachnospiraceae bacterium | reverse complement strand
GGGGATAATGATGTATTGGTAACCTCGCTTGCAAAGGATAAGGGAAAGGTAAAGATTTTAGGGCTTGTGATTGCAAATGCACTTGTGGCACTTTGCGGCTGCGTGGTCTGCCAGGAACAGAGAAGCTTTTCCGCAACAATGGGAACAGGGCAGATGGTATTTGGTTTGGCAACGGTTATCATCGGAACGACAATCTTTAAAAAGGAAGGCTTTGTCAAGGGAACGACTGCCGTGGTCGTAGGCAGTGTAATCTATAAAATCTGTATTCAGATTGCGATTAGTCTCGGACTTCCGGCAAATCTGTTAAAGCTGGTGACGGCAGTGCTGTTCCTTGTGATTCTGGTACTGGGAAACCGTCAGAAGGGAGGCGCAAAGAAGCATGCTTGAGATGAAACATATTTCAAAAATATATAATGCGGGCACGGTAACGGAAATGTGTCTGTTTGACGATTTCAACCTGACTGTGCAGGATGGCGAATTTGTGTCGGTGGTAGGAAGCAATGGCAGCGGAAAAACCTCCATGCTAAACATTATTTGTGGTAGTATTCCGATTGATAAGGGACAGGTGCTTATCAACGGAGAGAGCATTGACCGCAGAAAGGAATATGAGCGTTACCGGAGGATGGGGCGGGTATACCAAAATCCCGCGCTCGGCACCTGCCCTCATATGACAATTCTTGAAAATATGTCGCTTGCGGACCACAAAGGAAAGCACTTTGGACTTTCCACCGGAGTAAACCGGGCAAGAGCAGGGTATTATAAGGAGCAGCTGGCAAGTCTGGGACTGGGGCTGGAGGATAAAATGAATGTGAAGCTCGGTGCCCTGTCCGGCGGTCAGAGACAGGCGGTTTCGCTTGTGATGGCAACGCTGACACCGCTTGATTTCCTGATTCTGGATGAACATACGGCGGCACTGGATCCGCATACGGCGGAAATCATTATGCAGCTTACGGATAAGGTGGTAAAGGAAAAGAACCTGACGGCGATTATGGTAACGCATAATCTTCGCTATGCGGTAGAATACGGAAACCGTCTGCTAATGATGGACAGAGGGCACATTGTTATGGATAAATCCGGAGAAGAAAAGGCAACTATGGTGACAGATGATATTTTGCATGTTTTTAATCAAATCAGTATCGAATGTGGAAATTAGCAGGGGGCTGCCGTCGGTGTTTCTGACGGCAGCCTGAATCAATTCGGAAGGAAAAGGTGGCAGAACCGGACAGTGTAGTACCTGTATGTACCGTGCGCTTTGGAAAGAAAAGGCGGCAAGGCGGATTGTGTAACGTCTGTGCGTGCCGCAGCCGGTATGGCAGAAAAGTAGCAGTAGAAAGGATGCGGAAGAAATGGAAAAGACGGAACAGGAGAAAATGACAGCAGAAGAACGTGTGGTTACGCTGTTGCAGGAAAAAAAATTTCGAATTTCCTTTGCGGAATCCTGCACCGGCGGTATGTGCTGTGCAAGACTGGTAGGGGTTGCCAATGCCTCGGCGGTTTTTGACGCGGGTGTTGTGACCTATGCCAACGAAGCAAAGGTGAAGTATCTTGGCGTAAAGCCGGAAACGATAGAAGCCTATGGCGTGGTGAGCGAACCGGTGGCAGGAGAAATGGCAGAGGGTGTTGCAAAGGCGCAAGGCGCACAGGTCGGCGTAGGGATTTCCGGAATCGCAGGGCCTGCCGGAGGAAGTCCGGAAAAGCCGGTGGGAATGGTCTGCTTCGGGTTTTATGTGGACGGAAAAGTGACGACAGTAACAAAGCAGTTTGGCGCACTCGGACGAAATAAGGTACGGGAAGCAGCTGCAGACTTTGTGTTTGAAGAGCTGGAGCAGTTTCTCGGAAAGGCGGGAAACTGATGAGATGAAAAGGACCGATGGAACTATGGTCCGCGAGGGACATTCGGAGCATTGCTTTTTTACGGCAGAGGGAAGGGGAATCCGCATGAAAAAGGAGTATCCGGCTTTTTTAGAGATACTTGGAATCGGGTGTGAATAAGGAAAACCGGCAGGCTGCCAAAAGAAAGCATACAGGGCATGCCGTGCGGTCTGACTCGTGTTTTGCAGCCCTGCCTGCCTGAAAGAGAAAAAGACGCGTGATTACGCTAAAGATGGCGAAAAATGACACAGAAGCAGTCATCCAAAGATAGAAATAAAGCATGGGGATTGTGGTGATATTCCACAGGACGACAGACGGCAGAACGCAATATGCGGTGATGATACGCCGTCTGCGTAAATTATTATAGCAAAAAAAGTGAAAGTTTACAATTACTAATAAATTGACATGGAAAGAAAGTAGGTCAAAAGACCTAGAGATATAAGGTTTTTTGTAAAAAGGGGAAGAAGAAATTTGTGAAAATGTCACAAAAACGAGAATGCGAAATTGGTTAGAATTCACAAGAAAAAGGGAAAATAAACAGCGAACGTATATTTGATGAATGTAAACTGAAAAAATGCGGATGAATAGGAAGAAATAGAGATTGCAAAATGGTACAACATAAGGTATACTAGAAGCATCACAGAATAGGAGGAATCCCCCTATGGCAGAGTATACAAGGGCATGGCTTTCGTATAAAATGAAAGCGCTTACAAAAAGAAGCAAAAGCCGTTGGAGCAGGGTTACGATAGTCATCGGAGCGTCAGAAGTACAGGTGCCGCAGACAGAGACGTGTGGCAGTAATGGAGATGCTGTACAGAAGCTGCAGGTGCCGCAGACGGTACAGACGGCAGAAGCGGAGCTTACCCGTGCGGCAAAGGAATTGTTTGGAATAGAAGCGGGACATGCCGGAGTAACCGCGGTATTACCGGAGGCAGGAGCACAGGCAGAGACGCTGCAGGAGAAAACCGGCTGCGCGGAAGGAATGGTACTGGTTTATCAGCCGGAGCTTAAAAGCGTTTATCAGGAGGGCTACCGCATGGTAGTGACGGATGCGGCAGTTTATATTGTCAGCGGAACCGGGCGGGGCGTTTTGTATGGTGCGTTTGATGTCATACGCACGGAGCTTCTGGCGGATGGTATTGAGAAAGGAGAGAAAACCATTCTCCCGGACAATCCGCTCCGTATGCTGAACCACTGGGACAATATGGACGGCAGCATTGAGCGCGGCTATTCCGGAGCTTCCTTTTTCTTCGCAGAAAACGAGATTATTGTCAATGAGCGGACAAAAGAGTATGCAAGGCTTTGTGCCTCGGTTGGCATCAATGCGGCAGTCATAAACAATGTCAATGTAAAGGATGCGGCGACCTATCTGGTTACGCCGCGTTATGAAAAAAAGCTGCAACAGCTGTCGGAGGTGTTTGCGGCGTATGGAGTGGATTTGTATTTGTCCTTAAATTTTGCCGCGCCGATGGAGCTTGCGGGACTGTCGTGTGCTGACCCGCAGAACGAAGAGGTGCGCGTGTGGTGGCGGGAAACAATGAAACGCGTTTATACGGCGCTTCCGGGACTTGGCGGCTTTTTGGTGAAGGCAGATTCCGAGGGACGGCCGGGACCGCACACCTATGGCAGAACACAGGCAGAGGGTGCAAATATGTTGGCAGAGGCAGTTGCACCGTATGGCGGAAAAATCATCTGGCGTTGCTTTGTATATAATTGCACGCAGGATTGGCGCGATAAAAAGACCGACCGTGCCAGAGCAGGCTATGATTACTTTAAGCCGTTAGACGGGCAGTTTGCGGACAACGTAGTATTGCAGATTAAAAACGGACCGATGGATTTTCAGGTCAGGGAGCCGGTTTCGCCGCTGCTTGGCGGACTGGAGCATACGAACCAGATGCTGGAGGTACAGGCGGCGCAGGAGTATACCGGACAGCAGAGACATTTCTGCTATCTGGTACCGATGTGGAAGGAAGTATTAGACTTTAAAACCTATTGTAAGCCGGAACAGGATACAGTGGCAGATATTGTGAGCGGCAGAACCTTTTCGCAGCGGGTCTGCGGTATGGCGGCAGTTGCCAACACCGGAAATGATGAAAACTGGACGGGACATGATTTTGCAGGCATGAACTGGTACGGCTTCGGACGGCTTGCGTTTACGACCTCTCTTTCGGCAAAGGAAATTGCGGAGGAATGGATTAAGCTTACGGTGACAAAGGAGGAACGGGCGGTAGCAGCCTTGACGGAGATGGCTCTTTGCTCCAGAGAGGTATATGAAAAGTATACGTCGCCGCTTGGCATTGGCTGGATGGTAAATCCGAGTCACCATTACGGACCGAATGTAGACGGGTACGAATATGACCGCTGGGGCACCTATCACCGTGCCGACTGCCACGGACTTGGCGTAGACCGGACTTCAAACGGGACGGGGTATACAATGCAGTATCGTGAGGAAAACTATAAGCGTTATGAGAGTGTTTCGGAGTGTCCGGAGGAGTTGCTTTTGTTTTTTCACTACATCCGGTATGATTATGTACTAAAGAGCGGAAAAACGCTATTGCAGCACATTTACGATACGCACTTTGAGGGCGCAGGGCAGGCGGCGCAGTTTTTGGAAACCATTCGTAGCTTAAAGGACGCTATCCCTGTGGAAATGTATGCGCGTATCGTTTCCAGGTTTGAACATCAGGCGGAGCATGCAAAGGAATGGCGGGATGTGATAAATTCCTATTTTTACCGCAAATCCGGGATTCCGGATGAAAAGGGCAGGGAAATTTTTTAAGGCAAAGACGTTGCAATGACAAAAATCATTTTAGGAGGATTTTATTATGGATATGACATTACGTTGGTACGGAAGCAAAAACGACAGTGTAACCTTACAGCAGATTCGTCAGATTCCGGGCGTGACAGGCGTAATCTCGGCACTGCACGACATTCCGGCAGGCGAGCCGTGGCCGTATGAGGAGGTTGTGCGACTGAAGGAGGAGGTAGAGGCAGCAGGGTTAAAGCTTCTTGGCGTGGAAAGTATTAACATCCATGAGGATATTAAGCTTGGGGCACCGACGAGGGACAAGCTGATTGATCATTACATCGCCTCCTTAGAGAGCGTGGGAAAAGCCGGAATCAAGCTTGTCTGCTACAATTTTATGCCGGTGTTTGACTGGACGAGAACAGATTTGGCAATGCCGCTGGCAGACGGTTCTACCGTACTTGCTTATGACGGAAAAATGATTGAAGGCATTGACCCGGATGAAATGTTTACACGTATGGAAAAGGAGAGCGGCGGCTTTGTAATGCCGGGCTGGGAGCCAAACCGTAAGGATGAAATCAAGGCGCTGTTTGAAAAGTATAAGGGGATGACCCATGAGCAGCTGTTAGAAAACTATGGTTATTTTATCGGGCGCATTATGCCGACCTGTGAAAAGTATGGAATTAAGATGGCGGTACACCCGGACGACCCGGCGTGGGATATTTTCGGGCTGCCGCGCGTGGTGACGAGCGAGGAGGCGCTGTTAAAGGTAGCGGCACTGCATCCGAGTAAGCTTCACGGCTTTACCCTCTGCACCGGCTCTCTCGGAAGCAGCCGTGCCAATGATCTGGTAAAGATTATCCGTAACCCGAAGATTGCAGAGCGGATTCATTTTGCACATATCCGCAACGTAAAGTTTGAGACGGATGACGAGTTCCATGAAAGCGCTCATTTGTCCTCTGAGGGCAGCTTTGATATGTATGAAATCGTAAAGGCATTGCAGGAAATGGGCTTTGACGGAGTGATTCGCCCGGATCACGGCAGAATGATTTGGGGTGAACAGGCAAGACCGGGCTATGGCTTATATGACCGTGCGCTTGGCGCAGTGTATATCGAAGGCCTTTGGGAAGCCGTTAAGAAGGGCACAAAGGAAAAGTAAAGAGTAAGAAACGGGAAGGAAAAAGGTATGAAGCGAAAACTGGGTTTGATAGCTATGTGTGCAGTGCTGTGGCTGACAGGCTGCGGAAAAGGTGCGGACACCAATATGGAACCGACGGCATCGGTGCGGGAAGAGGTTACGATTACGCCGGAGGCAATGCCGACAGAAGAAGCAAAGCCTACAAAGCGTCCGGTTGGTGCAGGAAGTCCGCAGCTGTTGTTGGGACAGCTAAAGCTTATGAAGGAGCAGTATGCGGATTTGAGTCTGTATCAGAATGGTGACGAGTTACAGACTGCCTTTGATAAGGCAGACGCGTTGGTAGAGCGTGGTGATACGGAAATTGTAACCCAACAGGAATACAATGATATGCTACAGGAGCTCAGGGCGGTGATTGCCGGACTGCTAAATACAGACGGCATTCCGGATCCGTCAGCATTTGCGGAATCTGTTGAAATGCCGGATCCTTACACCTTCTTAGACGGTACAAAGGTAACGACGGAGGAAGAGTTTGATGCACGGTTAGAGGAAATAAGGCATATGTATGAGTGCTATGTGTACGGTCCGATGCCGGACGCGTCCGAGGAAGAGGTGACCTACACCATTGCCGGAACTGTTATGCGGGTAACGGTGACGTGTAACGGAAGAACTGCTTCCTACGATGTAAATTTATCCCTGCCGACGAAGCAGGTATACGAGGAGGCTCCGGTGCTGTTTGTGTTCGGCGGAATTTTTCAGACAGCCTATGCCAACGAACGCGGTTATGCGGTGCTGTCCGTCAATCCGACCGAGCTTGCAGTGGATATGCAGACCCGCAGCGGTGCATTTTATGAGGTTCATCCTTACGGCGCAAAATGGACCGAGCAGACCGGAGCGCTGACAGCATGGGGCTGGGGGATTTCCAAGGCAATCGACGCATTGGAAAATGGCGCGGCAAAGGAATTGGGTCTGACCACTACGGATTTTTTACTGACCGGTGTTTCACGCTATGGAAAGGCAACGGCAGTTACCGGTGCGTTAGAGGAACGAATCAAAATTACAGCACCGTCCTGTTCGGGTGCCGGCGGTCTGGCACTGTTCCGTTATATGTCTGAGGGCAATGTATACGACTATACGGAAATTGGAAGAGGAGCTTCCTATAAGTTTGGTACAAACGAACCTTTGTCCTCCATTCGGGGAAGCAGCGAGGGGCACTGGTTTAATGATAATTTCCAGACCTTTCGGGATGAAACCGTGCTGCCGTTGGAACAGTATATGCTTGCGGCTGTGTGTGGCACGAAGGACAGATATTTGTTTATTTCGGGCTCCTATTGTGATGAAGACTGGGTAAATGCACCGTCCATGTGGATGTGCTATCTGGCGGCAAAGGATTTATATGATTTTATGGGGATTTCCGACCATTTGGCTATTTGTCTGCATGAGAAGGGACATATGGTAACGGATCAGGATCTGGTATATTTACTTGATTATGCGGACCACCATCTCTACGGAAAGGAAGTAGAATCAGACCTTTCTGATCTGACTACCAGTTTGTACGCACTTCCGCAGAATGCTGATCCGGAATTTGAAGAAAAACTGATATTCCGTTAAATTAAAAATGAAACAGGAGAAGCTGTTCGGATGCCCGGACCATGAGTAAATTCATAGTCCGGGCCTTTTTGTATGCGTGCAAAAGACAATGGGATTTTATGGAAAAGAGATTGCTTGTTTTGCACAAATATGGTAAACTGTAATGGAAGGATAAAAAAGAAGTGGTAATGTAAAAAAGAATGCCAGTGTCAAAGGGCAGTCTGCCCTCCGACCGGTATACGAATTGCTCCGTTGCTTTGCAATTTCAGCAATTCTGCAAAAAATAGAAC
>CAZCON010000061.1:0-7769 GCA_964500085.1 uncultured Lachnospiraceae bacterium | reverse complement strand
GTACAGAGTATTATTCCGCTGCGTGACGGAAGTGCCGTAAAGCTCACGGTATCAAATTATTATACACCGTTAGGCAGAAGCATTCACGGTGAGGGCGTTACTCCGGATGTGGTGGTAGAGCTTGATGAGGAGCTGTTGACGAAGGTAGTGGTTCCCCTTGCGGAGGACAATCAGGTGTGGGCGGCGATTGAAGAAGTAAAAAAGCAGATGAAGTAAGAAAAAGAGGTTGCAATCTTCTTTTTTCTGTGTTATGATATCTCCTTGATACGGACACTTGTATTTTTGACACGAACACAGAGGGAGGGTATCGTTTTGGAAGAAGAAAAGTTTTATATTGTAAAGAAGAAAGCGGTACCTGAGGTACTGCTACAGGTGGTGGAAGCAAAGCGTCTGTTGGATTCCGAACGTGTGCTTACGGTGCAGGAGGCGGTAGAGGCGGTTGGCATCAGCCGTAGTTCATTTTATAAGTATAAGGATGATATTTTTCCGTTTCATGAGAACAACCGGGGCCGAACCATTACGTTTATGCTGCAGATGGATGATGAGCCGGGTTTGCTGTCTGTAGTGCTTGGAGAAATTGCAAAGAGTAAGGCAAATATTCTTACCATTCATCAGGCAATTCCGATTGGTGGCATAGCATCTCTGACGATTTCCATTGAGATGCGTCCGGAGACAGAGGAAGCAACGGTACTGGTGGAACGTATGGAAGCGATAAAAGGGGTACACTATATAAAGATTTTGGGTAGAGAATAAACAACGGAGGACAAAAAGATGGAAGTTGCAGTGTTAGGCTATGGAACCGTGGGCTCCGGCGTGGTGGAGGTGCTGAACCAGAACCGCGACAGTATCACGAGGCGCGCGGGAAGGGAACTACATGTAAAGTATGTTTTGGACTTGAGAGATTTTCCGGGGGATCCGGTAGAGAAGATATTGACGCATGACTTTCAGGATATTGTAAATGACCCTGAGGTTTGTATTGTGGCAGAGGCGATGGGAGGCATAAAGCCGGCCTATGATTTTGTGAAGGCATGCCTTGAAGCAGGAAAGAGCGTTTGCACCTCTAATAAGGAGCTGGTGGCAAAGCATGGCGCAGAGCTTTTAGAGGTAGCGAAGCAGAATAAGGTAAACTTTTTGTTTGAGGCAAGCGTCGGCGGCGGTATTCCGATTATCCGCCCGTTGAATCAGTCCTTTACCGCAGATGAGATTTTGGAAATTACGGGCATCTTAAACGGTACTACGAACTATATTCTGACCCAGATGCGCGATTTTGGTTATGATTTTGAAACCGTTTTAAAGGAAGCGCAGAGACTTGGTTATGCAGAACGGAATCCGGAAGCGGATGTTGAGGGCTATGACGCATGCCGGAAGCTTGCGATTCTTACCTCTCTTGCGTATGGCGAGCAGGTGGATTTTGAGAATATTCCTACGGAGGGTATTACAGGAATTACCACGGAGGATATGAGGTATGCGGAAAGCATGGGCTGTGCAATCAAGCTGCTTGGTATGGGAAAACGTCAGGAAGGAAAGTTTTTTGCAATGGTGGCACCGCGTATGATTCCGAAAAATCATCCGCTGTATAGTGTCAATGACGTGTTCAATGGAATTTTGGTAAAGGGAAATATGTTAGGCGATGTCATGTTTTACGGAAAGGGTGCAGGCAAGCTCCCGACCGCAAGTGCAGTCGTAGCGGATATCGTGGACGCGGCAAAGCATACGGGCACCAACATTATGACCCTCTGGAGCAGCAAAAAGCTGGTGCTTTCTTCCGGCAGCGAGGCCGTGAACGTATTCTTTGTACGAGTTCCGGCAGAGGAAAGAGAGACGGCGTTGGCAGCCTTTGGTAAGGTGAAGGAGATAACGGCAGAGGGCGTAACCGGTGAGTTCGCGTTTGTCACGGAGAAGATGACAGAGGAAGCCTTTGCGGAGCAGAGTAAAAAGGTTACGATAAAAAATCGTATTCGCGTAGAAGCGTAAAGAAAGAAGGAGAAAACGATGAAATATATTGTAGTATTAGGTGATGGCATGGCAGATGAGCCGATTGCGGAAATCGGCGGTAAGACTCCTCTGATGTATGCAAAGACTCCGATGATGGATTCCCTGGCGGGAAAGTCAGTCATCGGTTTGGCAGCAACGATTCCGGAGGGAATGAGTCCGGGAAGTGACACCGCAAACTTAGCGGTTATGGGTTACAATCCGAAAAAGTATTATACCGGACGTTCTCCGCTTGAAGCACTTTCTATCGGCGTGCCGATGAAGGATACGGATATTGCGCTTCGTTGTAATATTGTTACCGTTTCGGAGGAGGATGTGCCGTATGAGGAGAGAACCATTATCGACCACAGCTCCAGCGAGATTTCCACGGAGGATGCGGCGGTTCTGTTAGAGGCAGTAAAAAAAGAATTACAGGGGGATGGTTACAGCTTTTATGTGGGTACGAGCTACCGCCATCTGCTTATCTGGGATAAGGGGCAGGTTGTTCCGCTTACGCCGCCGCACGATGTGCTTGGCAGAAAGATTGGCGAGTATCTGCCAAAGGACGCAAAGCTTCGGGAAATGATGGAAAAAAGCTTTGACATATTAAACAATCATCCGCTTAATCTGGAGCGCGCAAAGAAGGGCTTACATAAGGCAAATTCCGTCTGGTTCTGGGGCGCAGGTACCAGACCGGCACTTGACAGCTTTGAAGAAAAGACCGGGAAAAAGGGCGTTATGATTTCTGCAGTAGACCTGTTAAAGGGAATCGCAATCGGAGCAGGAATGAAGGTCATAGAGGTGCCGGGAGCAGACGGTACGCTGCATACCAACTATGTCGGTAAGGCACAGGCAGCGGTAGATGCGCTTACAAAGGATGGCTATGATTTTGCTTATGTGCATGTAGAGGCACCGGATGAGATGGGGCATCAGGGCAGTCTGCCGAACAAGGTTGAGGCAATTGAGTCCTTGGATGCAAAGGTAATCCGCACGGTCGTAGAAGGAATGCAGGCAGCAAATGAGCCGTTCCGCCTTCTTGTGATGCCGGATCATCCGACGCCGATTCGCTGCCGCACCCATACCTCTGACCCGGTACCGTTTTTATTGTATGACAGCACCAGAGAGTTAAAGCGCATTGGCTTTTATAATGAGGCAGAGGCAAAGGAATCCGGTGTATTCTATCCGGACGGCTATCAGTTAATTGATACATTGCTTGAAAAGTAGGAGGCATGGAAACAGGGAGCGGACGTTTCGGACGCTGAGACGGTAGAGCGGACGCAGGACTTACGGAGAAGCTTTCCGGACACTGACAGGAATGGATTGTAGTGAAAAAGCAGCCCCTTTTTTCAACCGTTTGACTGGTTGACAGGAGGGGCTGCTTTGTGCTATTATCTGAATTAGAAATCTAATTAGTGATAAACAAAAATGGCACAGGCGACAAAATGAAGTAGAGTTCAGATTGTCGCAGAAAGTAATATTTTTGTGTATTGTTAACAAAAAAGACACAAAAGAAATTGTTGTTTTTGTAGAAAACGAAAGGATATTGTGATAGAATGTTGTGCAGAAGAGCTTTGCTTTGACGAAAGCTCACGACAGCAGTGTTTTGAAGTAATCAGGAGGTTGCAATGGGAAGGAAAAAGTTGTTTGCAGGTACGCTGGTCTGCTCCTGCGTGCTTTCCTTTGGCGGCTGTATGCTGCCGCAGGAGGAAGCCAGACCGGCGATTCTTGTAAAGGAGGAAACAGTAAAGGCTTATGAAATGACACCGGTAGTACGGGGGGATATCCGGAAGACAAAAACGCTGGCAGCGGTGTATCAGCAGGTAAATACAGAAAATCTGAGCTTTTCCGTGAACGGACGACGGCTGGCAGGCGTGTATGTTTCCGTCGGAGATACGGTGAAAACGGGAGAACTGCTGGCGGAGCTGTATTGTGACGAAGAGCGGGAAATGCTGGCAGAGCTGGAATATGAGATTATGACACAGAAAATTGAGCTGGAGCATTTAGAGGAGCAGAAGGAGCTGAAACTTGCACAGCTGGCAAAACGTAAGGACTCTATGACGAAAGCACAATATGAGGCACAGGCTAAGAAAATTGCGGATGAGTTCCGGCTTCAGATGGAGGACCTGGAGGATGCGTTATACATAGAGGAAATGCAGTATGAAAGCTACAAGGCGTATGTGGACGGATGTACCCTGTATGCCGGCATGGATGGCACGGTAACCTATCTTGGTTATACCGGAAGCAGCTTTTACTCTAGGGCGGGCTATAATCTGATTACGGTAAGTGACAGCAGCGTTTGTGCGTTTCAGTGCAGCGAGACAGACTATATTCCGTACTTTACGGTAGGAGAGGTATATACGTTTGCCACCAGTGCGGGAGTGGAGTATGAAACAACGCTCGCAGAAGCGGATGCGACCACCGGTACATTTCGTTTTAAGCTGTTGGAGACGCAGTACGGGCTTCCAATCGGATTGCGTGTTTTGTATTCCCTTACCTTAGACGAAAAAAAGGATGTACTGTATCTTCCGAAGAATGCAGTGCATTCTGTAGATGGCAGGGCATATGTGTATTATATCGGTGAGGACGGAATTCGTCAGATGAAGTATATTTCCGTGGGGATGGAGGCAGATGCACAGATTGAGATTATAGATGGATTGGCAGAAGGCGAAGAAGTGATTTTGCGATAACAGGAGGACGACATGAAAGAGAAAAAAAAGAGCTTCCGTCTGGCAGCGATTGCTCTGACGGCGGTTTGCTTTGCCGGCTGCGGGGTAGCGAAGGAACAGGAGGAAAACATTGAGCTTCTTTCACCGGCGGAGGCAGTGGTCGATATTGAGGTGGCAGTATATCGGGATTTATATACACTGACCGTAAAGGATGCGGAGCTTGCCCCGCATACCGAGGAGCTTTCCTTTGAAGCAAACGGAAGGGTTTCGCTGCTTTATACAGAGCTTGGAGCTGAGGTGGCGGCGGGCGAGTTGCTTGCAGAGCAGGAAGAGGATGGCGTGCGGAGTGTGGCAGAGAGTGCGCTGAACAAGTATCTGGAGGAAAAAAGAGCATATCTGGATGCAGTGAAAAGCGCAAGGAAAAAAATTGCGGCCGGGCTTACTGCCGAGGAGCAGGAATGGTATGAGCTGCTGCTTCGTCAGGCAGAGGAAACATGGGCAGAGCAGGAGCCGGTGCTCTGGAGTGCATGGGAGAAAGCAAGGGCAAAGGTCGGGAACAGCAAGATTTATGCGCCATATGATGGAGTGGTAACAGCCTGTGCAGGAAAAGGAACGAGTCTGTCTGCTGGGCAGCCGGTGCTTGCTGTGGCGGATTTGACAAAGGAATATATTGTAGTCAGCGGCTATCTTGCTCCGAGTGAATACGATACCTATGAGAGAATTTATGCGTTGATTGATGGCAGGGAAGTGGAACTGACCTATGTGGAGGAGCTGATGCAGGAGGAGGGACTTGTGACCTACTACACAGCCGAAGAAACCGGGGCTGCAAAGCTTGGTGACTTTGTTCTGGTCTGTATGGTAAAGGAGTATTATCCGCAGGTACTTTCCATTCCGAATAATGCAGTGTATAAGGACAGCAGCGGGTCGTATGTATACCTGCTTCAGGATGGAATCAGGGTTCGCCAGACGGTTACAACCGGGTACAAGAATGACGTTTATACCGAGATTGTAACGGGCTTGGAGGAAGGAGATCAGGTCTATGTTAAAGATTAAGCAGGGAAAAAGAATATTAAGCGTATTGATTTTGTGTGCAATGGCAGGTGTGTGCGGAGGCGTGCCGGCAATGGAGGCAATGGCAGAGGCTCCGGAGAACGGGACAGAAACCGGAGGACTTACCATTCAGACGGAAAAAAGCTCTAAAACCTTGTACACGGAGGCGTTGAAATATGCGAATACGGGAGCGGACACGCAGAAATATACGCAGGTAACCAGAGGGGATTTCATAGTCACTGCCACGGTTTCCGGTACGGTGGTGTATCCAAAGGAAGAAACCATCCGGTATGAGTTTCCTTACGGTATGGTGTATTTTCTGGAAATGACCGGAACGGATTCTTCCGTAAAGGAGGCCGGCGATGCCATTGCAAAGATTTATGTGGAGATTGATCCGATTGAGCTCGCTTACAGAGAACGGCAGCTGCAGCGTATGGAGGAGCGCGGTGAAACAGGATCCGCCTATGAAGAGCTGAAAACTACACTGGAGGAGATGCAGGAGGCATATAATCAGACGGAAATTGTGATGGAAGAGGGCGGTCTCTTGCTGGAACAGGAGAATCCGCGGTATGGTTCTAAGATTACCTCCTACAGTATTGTAGTTGCGGATTTGGGAGAACAGCTGATTCGGGTGGACAATACAGGTAAGCAGTTCCGTTATGGACAGGAGGTCACAGTTTCCGCAAAGATAAACGGAAAAACAGTGACAGGAAAGGGGACTGTAATCAGCGCCTCGGCGAATTCCGTATCGGAGGAGCTTTCCGGTTCTGTTGCCTATATTGCTCTGGCAGAAGAAAGCGCAGAGCTTTATACCGGTTCTGCAATTCAGGTAACGGTGGAAACGGTACATATGGAGAACGTACTTCTTTTGGATGCTTCGGCTGTTTATACCGAGAAAGGGAAGCAGATGGTAAAAATAAAGGATACATATGGCTTGCACGCGGTAGCTTTTTCCTTTGGCCGTAAGAACAGCTCGAAGTATTGGGTCGTGGATGGCTTAGAGGAAGGTACACAGGTTTTGATACAGTAACAGGAGGATAGTATGTTTCGGTTTATGATGCAAAAGCTCAGGCATAAAAAATGGCTTGTAATATGCCTGTTAATCGGTAATGTTTTGCTGGTAGCGGTAGCTGCCGGTTTCCCGATGTATAAGAATGCGTCCCTGCAGAGAATGCTGTCGGATGAGTTTACTTCTTATGCAGAGAAGAACGGAGTACATCCGGGGCTGATTACCATGTCGGCATCTTCCCAGAAAGGTGAATTTAAACAGGAATTTCTGGCATTAGAGGAGTATTCCACCCGCGTTTGTGGGGAAATGGGTGTGCAGCTGACGGAGCGGGTGGCGCACCTTGCCCTGACGCTGTCCGACGCAACCTCTACCATGAAACGGGACGGTGCGTCCTCTCAGAAAATCCGTATCGGTTCGCTTTCGGAAATAGAGGAGCACAGCGTTGTTCTTTCAGGCAGTATGTATGCTACAGAGCGGGCGGCGGACGGTTCGCTGGAGGCAGTGGTAACAGAAGCAACACTTATTGCAAAGAATCTTCTGGTCGGTGAAGAACTGGTTTTTTCCTCGGTGAGGGACGCAGAAGGAAATCCGTTACATATCCGTATTGTAGGTGTTATTAAAAACAGTGAGTCGGATGATATTTACTGGGTAAAGTCTCCGGATGGTTATGATGACGAGGTATTCATTGATCAAGGGCTGTTTATGGAATTGTTCCGCGGAGCCAATATGAACCGGTACAGTATCAATGGAACATGGTATGTGCTGAGTGACTGCGATACTTTGCGTCAGGAGAACGCAGGAGAGGCAAAGGAACGTATTGAGAGCCTGCTGGAGCTTCGCGGTGTCGGCAAGGTTATTACCTGCGACGGCTATGAACAGGTATTGAAGGAATTTGTGGGGAAGGAAAAGAAAATCAATGCAACCCTTATGATTTTGCAGGTGCCGGTACTGGCATTACTGGCAGCATTTTTGTTTATGATTTCCGGACAGATGCTCTCCATGGAGCAGAGCGAGATTTCTCTCTTAAAGAGCCGAGGCGCAGGAAAGGGACAGATTATACGGCTGTATTTTAT
>CAZCON010000060.1:0-7923 GCA_964500085.1 uncultured Lachnospiraceae bacterium | reverse complement strand
GTAAAAAGTTCAATTCGGCTCCGCTGTTGCAAACCGTTTTCGCATGATGAACAAAAGTGCCGTTGCATTTTTTGAGCTCTGACGGGCTGTCTTCGTAAAAAATAATGGTGTAGACCTTATGAAGGTCTTTATAACTGAAGTTTTTTCCTTTTTTACTTTTGACACGGCTGTATTGACGCAGCAACAAATCGGCGGAATAACAGGATGCGCGTTCTGCCGGAAAATAGTAGGAAACCTTTTGTATCTCAATCAGAACATAAGAACCATCCTCTAATTCTACAAGGATATCCATTACCATAGTGCTCTCGCCGTCTATCAGAATGTCTTCCGTAGGCAGGACTGCCTTGATTGTCACCTCCTGGTCCAGTATGCAGGAGATACAATCCTCAAGACGTTCCGGATGGAGGAGCGGATGCATCAGCTTTTTAAATACGGTGTCATAGAGTACCGGCAAGGTTTTCTTTCCCATACAAAAAGCCATAAACAGCTCCCTGCATTCATGATCCATGCCAAGATAGCGATGGTAGCTTCCGGGCGAGTTCTTTAGTTGTGTAAGTACTTCATCCCTGGTTCTTCTGATAAAAATGGATTGTTTCAAATAGTTTTTCCTCCCATAGTAAAATAATAAAAAATAAATCGGAATATCGGTGAGAATCCACCGTAGAAAGACGAAAAATAAATGCTCTGGGATACGGTTATGCAGGAAAATATCTTTTGCTCCCGACATTATGTTAATTATACCATCAGATGCCGGAAAATACAAGAAAAACACCTTCGTCAAAGTGACGAAAAACGAGATGGCTTTTTGTGAAAAATAAACAATGAAAAGAAAAGAAAAAAGTCAGGGAATCCAGTAAAATCAAGTGTTAAAGAAATTATAACGGTTGGTCTTTTGCGGATGGAACGTACCTTAAAATATCCTGTACCTCACAGTCTAAAATACGGCACAAATCGTTAATGGTTTTGGTAGAGATGTCCATGTTGTGCTTTAAACGATGTAACGTACTATAGGACATATGATGCTTACTGGTTAATGTATACCAGTTTTCACTCGATTCTTCCAATGTTTTCCAAAAAGGTGTATAATCAATCATTGTAAAATCCCCTACCTTTCTATTATTAGCATAAAGTTAAAATTTATACTTGACTATATTCGTTATAACGAATATAATGAAGAAGACAAAATCACCAAAATACTGACAAGGAGGAGGCGAATGGAAGGATATATCGACATACATAATCACAGCATGTTTGGTGTGGATGATGGAGCCGGAACGTTGGAAGAAAGCTTGGAGCTGTTAAACATGGCATATACAGACGGTATCAGGACTGTGATTCTGACACCGCATGCACATTACCGTCGGGGCAGCGCAGCACCTGAGGAGATACGAGAAAAAGTGTTGCTTTTGCAGGAAAGGATAAGGGCAAGCTGCCCGGATTTGTACCTGTATCCCGGCGGCGAGTTATATTATGACAGTGAGCTACCGGATAAGATAGAGTGTGGCGGGGTATGCCGATTGGCGAATACTGACTATGTGTTAGTAGAATTTTCTACAGAGGTAGCTTTTGGGGATATGCGAA
This sequence comes from uncultured Lachnospiraceae bacterium, assembly GCA_964500085.1. Lineage (GTDB taxonomy): Bacteria > Bacillota > Clostridia > Lachnospirales > Lachnospiraceae > SIG307. Next base: position 6,342 of record CAZCON010000060.1, on the reverse strand, counting down.
GGGCATTTCATGAAATAATATGTATCGGTGTCATGCCGATACTGGCACATATAGAACGCTACCGGTGTCTGCGGAAAAGCAGGGAATACGTGCAGGAGCTGTTGAAAATGGGAGTGTATTTCCAGGCAAACGCATCAGGCGTATTGGGAAAAGGCACAAACAGAGAAAGAAGGTTCTTGAAAAGTCTGCTGAAAAAGGGCTGCCTGCATCTGATAGCAACAGATGCCCATGATACAAGGCTGCGTGTACCGGTGTTGTCGGAGTGTGCTGCCTATGTAAAAAAGAGGTATGGTGCAGAAAAAGCAGAAACCATTTTTTTTGAAAATCCCAAGAGAATCATGAAAAATGAGAGCATATAACAACGGTATAATAGGGCGGCGGAGGTTTTGGAAAAGGTATGGAGGAGACAAAAGAAAGTATGAATAACGACGAACGGGAAATTGATTTAATTGCACTTTTTCTTTCCCTTGCACGCCGATGGTGGGTGATAGTTTTGGCAGGGCTTTTGTGTGGCGGTGGAGCATGTTGTTTTGCTAAATTCGCCATAGCACCTACCTATGAGTCTACGACTGCGGTGTATGTGGTAAACAAGCAGGGAGAGGGGACGCTGACCTACAGCGATTTGCAGCTGGGAACACAGCTGACAAAGGACTACGTGGTATTAACTGAGAGCCGTACGGTCATGGAGCAGACGATAGCGGAGCTTTCTCTTGCTATGACGGTAGAGCAACTAAAGAAAAACGTTGCGGTTTCCACGGCATCGGATACCCGTATCATGTACATTACGGTGAAACATACCGATCCGGCCATGGCACAGCGTATCGCCGATAAGGTACGGGAGCTTGCCACAGAGCATATTATGGCGGTAATGAAGGTAGATGAAGTCAATGTGGCAGAGGGCGCGGATTATCCGACAAAAAAGACTGCGCCAAGCATTTTTCAATGGACGGCAGTGGGTGGAGCGGTGGGCGCATTTGCTGCCGCGGTTATTATAGCGCTTCTGTTTTTGATGAATGACAAGGTGAAAACACCGGAGGACGTGGAACGATATCTTCACAGCAGTATGCTGGGAAGTATTCCGTATTGTGAATCACTGGAAAAGCAGGTGAAAGCGGATGAAAAAAAGAAAAAAAGAAGAAAGCGGGGCAGATGGTAATGCAGAAAATAGAAATTGCGTTTCTGCCGGAGCTGGATTATCACGGCGAGGAAGCATATAAAACCCTGCGAAGTAATCTACAGTTTGCAGGAGAAAATGTAAGAACGGTAGCAATCACAAGCTGTATTCCGGGAGATGGGAAAAGCAGCGTATCCTTAAGGCTTGCGCTCTCCTTAACTGAAATCGGGAAAAAGGTATTGTTTGTGGATGCGGACTTGCGTTGTTCTGTTCTTGCGGGAAGGCATCATATCACGGCAAAGAAAAACAAGGGACTGACGCATTATCTGTCCGGCCAGTACAGCCTGACGGATGCGTTGTGCGAAACCAATGTAGAGGGACTGGATTTTATACTTACGGGACCGATGCCACCGAATCCGTCAGAGCTGCTCAGCGGAGGGCTTTTTTCGGAGTTGTTGGAAAACTGTAAGGAAAGGTATGACTATGTTATCATAGACACTCCGCCACTCGGCAGTGTGATTGACGCGGCAATTGTAGCCAGAAGCTGTGACGGTGTGGCGGTTGTAGTATCTGCTGATACGGTAAGCTATAAATTTGTACAAAAGATAAAATCACAGCTTGAGAACGCCGGCGGAAAGGTGTTAGGAATTATTCTGAACAAGGTAAGACTGCAGAACAGAGGCTATTACAACCGTTATTACGGAAAATATTACGGTGAATATGGCAGTAGCGGAGAAAAAGAAAAAAGGGGGTAAGCGCAGAACTTTCCAAATACGAAAAAAGATTGAAAAAACGGAAAAAAGGTTGTCCTTCGACTGGTTTTATGATACAATGAACGATGGGCTAGATTTTTTGTACCCAGAATCATGTGATGCAGACGGAGGCATAGGATTTATGAACGAGCAGGAAAAGGAAATCAACCTTAAGCGTTTATTTTATAAAGCACTGAGAAACTGGAGAGTGGCAGCGGTAGCAGCCATTGTAGGCGCCGTCGTTATCGGCGGTACAAAGTGCGCCGTGGAGTTAGTACAGATTTCTGATCTGGATACCTTAGCTGAGCGTCAGATGGAGTATCAGGGTGAGCTTGCGATGTATCAGCAGCAGGGGGAGGAAATCCGTCAAAGCATTGAAAAGACAGAGACAGCGATTGTACAGCAGGAGGAGTACAATGAAAAATCCGTATTAATGAAGATTGATCCGTACAACGAGTGGCGCGGCTCCATCGACTTTTATGTGGAGACAGATTATCAGATATTGCCGAGTATGACGGTACAGAATCCAAATCCGGCGGGTCAGATAGTGCAGGTATACAGTACCTATATTACTAACGGCGAGCTGTACCAGTATATTATAGAGCGTATGGCAAGCCCAGTGGAAATCCGTTACCTCAGAGAGATACTGAGTGCCACTACGGATTCCTCTAATTACTTAATTCATTTTACGGTACGCAGCAATTCTCAAGAGGAATGTAAAGAACTGTTAACGCTGATAGAAGAGGGGCTGCGCGCAAAGCAGACAGAGATTGCGGCAAGTGTCAGCGAGTATGAGCTTTTAACTACCAACAATTCCACATATTCCCAGATTAACTATGATTTGGAGCAGAGTCAGAAGGATAATCGGCAGGCGGTAACGGATTTAAATAATGCTATGACGACAAAGCAGTTTGAACAGCTTGAATGGAAACGGGCTGAAAAAGAGATTAAAGAGCCTGTAATTAGTAAAACTGACGCAGTGAAGGAGGGAATTAAGTGGGCGGTTCTCAGTGGTGTCATACTTGCCTTCGCCGTTGTAATATTTTATGGACTTGGTTATATCCTGTCAAAGCTGGTACAGGACAGAGACGAGTTTGAAGGGTGGGACGTGTATGTGGCAGAGCTTCCGCGTTCCTATAAGAAAAGACCATTTCAGTGGGCAGACCGTCTGGTGGGCAGGTGGTTCCTTGGTAATGTAAATGCAAATGAATATGAAACGCGCCTTGCGGCAGCAGCAAAGCAAATGGTGGAAGCAGCAAAGCTTGCTTATGAAACCTCGGAGCCGAAGCTGGTACTGGTAGGGGATGTGAAAAGGGATGAGCTGGAGTCCTTGGCAGCGGCAATGCAGAAGGCACAGAGGGCAGGCGGTGTACAGTTTATGGTGGCAGGCAATCCGCTTCTGGAAGCGGCTGCGATTGATATAATATTAAAAGCAGATGGCATTGTACTGGTGGCAAAGCAGGAGTACACAAAGCGAGAAACCGTGTATCAGATAAAGGAGCAGGTGCAGGGGCTTGAAAAGCAGATGGCAGCGGTAGTCCTGACAAATGCAGACGCAGTGGTGTAAAGGAAAAAGCATTGGAAAGGCAATCAGGCAGGAGGGCGGCGTGAAAAACGGCAGTTACTTCTGCAAAGAATTTGATAAGAAATAATTGGATGCAGCAGATGATATGCCATGAAACAACATAACAATGAAGTGTAGAGAAAGAAGTGAAAAAATGAAAATGAATAGGTTAAAAATTAAGGCGATACAATTTGTGATATGCATAGGGCTGTTGTGTGTGATTTGGACTAGTTATATTTATTTGAAAAAGCTTAAGCAACAAATGATAGAGGTGAGAGAAGATGATTTTTCATGGGTATTTCAGGTGGATTCCGCAGAGAGAAAAGAGGGGGATATTGTAGTTCGAGGATTCGCATTTGAACTTAGCAAAAACTCTGAAGCGGGTGCATATGAAATTGTATTAGAAGACATTGAGTCAGGAAAACGATATTTTCCCAAGATGGCATATAGAGAGCGTAAAGATGTAAATGACTATTTCTTGTGTGAATATAATTATAAAAACTCGGGTTTTGAGGCTAGGATTAAGGCAAGAAAAATGAATTTTGAAGAAAAGAATTATGAAGTACTTCTAAAAGTTTCTGGGAAGTCTTTGGCTTATCATACGGGAACGTATGTTTCTAAAGGACAGTTGATGTATACAAATCCGAGTGATTTTCAAGTAATTGAAGAACCTGAATTAGAGTTAAAAAAAGTGATTGAAAATGGAGCGTTGAGAGCTTATAACGCAGATTATAAGATGTATGTATACCAGTATGAGGGAGAGTTATACTGGATTACTGATAGTAGCTATGAGTTTGATAAAAATGGAAGAACATATATTGAGTATCAAATGAATACAACACAAGTAAACAAACTGCCAAAACATAGATTGGACGCAGGGTGGACGTGGTCTAATATTGGATTTGTGTTTGAAGAGTGCACCGTACCTTTGATGAGTAATGCTAATTGGCGTGTAGCGAAGGTGAGTATTCCTACAGAGTATTCGGTAACAAAAATATGGACAGGAAGTTACAAAGACGAGTGGATATGGAATCTTAACTTTAGACCACGGTATGAGTTTGAAGGATAGATTGGGCGAGACTGAATATATTGAATGTAATCTGTTAGAGAGGAATTAAATAATGGTTCATCAGTTAACAAAAAGGCAACATAGGTATTTAGGAATTAAAAGAATATTGGATATTATTTTATGTCTGCCAGCGTGCACTATATTAGCTCCTTTTATGGTGATTTTTGCAGTAGTAATCAAAATAGATTCTCGTGGACCAATTTTGTTTAAACAGAAGCGAGTCGGAAAAAATAAAGAATTATTTGAGATTTGGAAGTTTAGGACTATGAGGATTGACACCCCTAAAGATATGCCAACGCATATGCTTAATAATCCGGAACAATTTATTACGAGAGTTGGAAAACTATTTCGCAAGCTTTCGATTGATGAATTGCCGCAAATTTACCAGTGCCTATTCTCGAATCACCTGTCGCTAGTGGGACCGAGACCAGCACTGTGGAATCAAGATGATTTGATTGCCGAAAGAGATAAGTATGGAGCTAATAGTATCAAGCCTGGCATTACTGGATGGGCTCAAATAAATGGTAGAGATGAATTGGAGATATCTGTAAAGGCTAAATTAGACGGAGAGTATGTTGAAAAAATGGGATTATTGATGGATATGAAATGCTTGTTTGGAACCCTTATAAGTGTTTTGAAAAGTAGAGGGGTTGTAGAAGGCGGGACTGGTAGCATGAATAAGAAAGAAGAACTTGAACAATGAAAAGGGTTTTGATAACAGGAAGTAATAGTTACATAGGGAATAATGTAAAAAAATGGCTCCAAAAGAATTTAAAAGCGTATGAAGTAGATGAAGTAGATTTGGTTGAAAAATGTTGGATAAATAGAGATTTTAGTCAATATGATGTGGTGTATCATGTGGCAGGAATCGCTCATGCTGATGTGGGAAAAGTATCTGAAGAACAAAAAAAACTCTATTATGAGGTGAACACAGAGCTAGCAATAAAAGTTGCCGAAAAAGCTAAGCAGGAAGGGGTTAAGCAGTTTATCTTTATGTCTTCAATGATAGTATATTCCGGCTGTAAAGAAAAGATGATTACAAGACATACAGTTCCAATACCTTTAAATTTTTACGGTGATTCTAAATGGAAAGCAGATCAGAAGATAAGGGAGCTTGAATCGCCGAAATTTAAAGTGGTCGTTCTTAGACTTCCTATGGTTTATGGAAAAGACAGTAAAGGGAACTATCCCGTGCTTGCAAGATTAGCGTGCAAGTTACCACTGTTTCCGGTGGTGAAAAATAGGCGGTCAATGTTATATATTGATAATTTATGCGAGTTTGTTAAATTAATGATTGATAATGAAGAAAATGGCGTTTTCTTTCCGCAAAACAGTGAGTATACCGTTACTAGTGATCTGGTGAAAATGATTGCTGATGTTAAAAAGCATAAAATAATCATGATTTTTGGTTTTGACTGGTTGGTGAGGCTTATGATGAAGGTACCGGGGAGAATTGGTGAATTGACTCAAAAAGCTTTTGATGATATGGCGTATGAACTAAAGATGAGTGAGTATAAGGAAAAATATCAAATAGTAGATTTGAGAGAAAGTGTTAGAAGGACGGAAACTTAGATGGATAAAGTGTTAATTCTTGCCTCGGTAGCATCAATGATTGACCAATTCAATATCCCATACATTACTTTGTTACAGGAAATGGGTTTTGAGGTTGATGTTGCGTGCAATTTTATTGATGGGAACAGTTGCTCGGCTGAAAGAGTTCTTTTTTTAAAGCACACACTTGAAGAAAAGGGTGTACGATGGTTTCAAGTTGAGTTTGCAAGAAATATTTTTAATATTTCCAGTAATCTTAAGGCATATAAAAGGGTTAATCAGCTATTAAGAG
>CAZCON010000059.1:0-7957 GCA_964500085.1 uncultured Lachnospiraceae bacterium | reverse complement strand
GATTCGAACCTTGAAATGACGGAGTCAGAGTCCGTTGCCTTACCGTTTGGCGATACCCCAAAAACCATATCGTGGCTTTCATTATAGCCACGAATGGTATTATACCCGATTCTTTTCAAAAATGCAAGCCTTTTTTTCAGTTTTTTTCATTTTTTCTTTCAAACTGAAGTGAAAAGTTTATTTCCACTTTTTCTTTCTACTCTTCGTCCGCTCTATCCTCCGCTTTTTCAAGGAATCTGCCCACGAAAGCATCCTCTACCTTCTTATATCCGCCGACCACGGTATCCTCTACCTTTTTATATCCGCCTACCACAGCGTCCTCAATTTTCTGATAGGTTCCTGCCACCTTTTTCCCAATCTTGCCTGTTTTTAACTTGTACTCACTCATTTGAATGGTCTCCCTTCGTTTGTTATTATGATCTGAATTATAAGCCTCTGTTGTTTACCGAAGATTTGCGTTTTGTTTCCATTTTGTTAAAAATGCTTTTCAAACGCTTTCAATATTTCAGGGGCCGCCGCATTAAAATGCGACTTCCCCTGAAAACTCTTACCCGCGCGGTAAGCTCTCTTATCTCGCCTTATCCGCTGGGAATGCCGGATTGATTGCATAAAAATTCTTCGAATCCAAATTGTCCTGCACAATACGAAGCCCCTCACCAAAGCGCTGGAAATGCACAATTTCCCGCTCTCTGAGATAGCGAATCGGTTCACAAACATCATGGTCGTGTACAAGGCGCAGAATGTTATCGTAGGTAGTGCGGGCCTTCTGCTCTGCTGCCATATCCTCCGTCAAATCCGTAATCGGATCCCCCTTTGACTGGAAAAACGTAGCCGTATTCGGAACTCCTCCCGCCGACTGCGGCCAAAGACCCAACGTATGGTCTACATAGTATTTGTCAAAGCCGGACGCTGCAATTTCTTCCGGTGTCAGATTTTTTGTAAGCTGGTGGATGATGGCACTGACGATTTCCATATGGGCAAGCTCCTCCGTACCGATATCCGTGAGTAAGCCTGCCACCTCACGGTACGGCATAACATAACGCTGGGATAAATAACGCATGGAGGCCGCAAGTTCTCCGTCCGGTCCGCCAAACTGACTCATAATCACCATTGCAAGCTTCGGGTTTGTCTCCTTAATATTGACCGGAAACTGTAATCTTTTTTCATAGCTCCACATTATTTACACTCTCCTTCCCACGGCCACGGATATTCTACCCATTTCCAGCTGTCACTACAAAAGCAGTTATAGGCATTTAACGGACCATACATTGCTGTATATTCCTTTACCATTTTTTCTCTGACAGCGCACATATTCTGATAATATGCCAATGCCTCCTCACAATTTGGGTGAGTATCCAGAAACAGGCGCGCCTCATCCATGGCAAAGCTTGCTTCGTTTATCTTCTGTAACAAAGCGGTTCTGTCCTTTTCTGCGCCCATATCAGTTACATCTCCTTCCCTCAAATTCCAGATTCAGCTCCTTAAAAATCGTACCTTTGCAGAAGCCCTCACAGACCTCATAAAGGCTGCGCCAGCTTTGCCACGGTACATAAGCCATTGCAAGCGCCTTGCCTGGCATATCCTCCTTACATTCCCTGCAGCCTCCGTCTGCCTTCGCCTCACGATACATCCGCTCTGTCGCACAGCCACAGCTGTTTTCATTCTTTTCCTCACGTTTCTCACAGCCGCAGCCGGTTTCGTTTCTTACCTCTCGCTTTTCACAGCCGCAATCCATGCCCTGTGCCCTGTCTGTTCTCCCGTAATTTCCCTGTCCCATTCTTCCGGAATTGCTTCCATTACAGCCGCAATCCGACATATCACCCGAAAAACGACGATTCCCGTTTGTTCTGTAATTATTCATGGTATGACTCCTTTCCTGCATAAAGTCCATACCTTATCGTATGCCCTCATGCAAAATCGGTGTCTGTAAAATCAACACAGGGTACACTTTTCCTCCTCTTTCTCCCTATTCTGCGTGCTCTCCCGCTTTCGCCGTTTTGCCAGAATCCCCCCGATACGTCCGGTTTCCTTTGCTGAAAGCGTGCCCCAGCCATCCTTCATCACCCGGTCAAATAATCCAAGTTCCTTCGCGATTTCGTATTTTTCAAGCTCCTCTGCAGAAAGCTCCTCCAGTACAATCGGTTTCTTTTTCTTCATAATTTTCTTCCTTTCTTTTCCGAACCTTCCAGACCTTTACAGTATGTCCGGATTTTGAAAGGTTATTCCACCGGGTTCTTCCGTTTCAGGCTGGAGCAAAACTCCCTCCATGCCTTTCGTACTGCAGCATCGGACACCACCACGTTCAGTTCGGCTCCAATGAACATAATATACATACAGGCATACAGCCAAATCATGCAAAGTACAATAGCGGTAAGACTTCCATACATGGCTGAAAAATTAGAAAGATTATCAATATAAAAGGAATATAAATAAGAAAAGCCAAGCCAGCCGGCAGCAGATAAAATTGCTCCCGGCAATTCATCAAAGAATCCGGACTTCCGGTTTGGAATAATCAGATACAGCAAAAGAAAATATACGGTCAGTGCCAGTAAAAAAATCACCGTCCGGAGACTGATTACCAGAAACGCCGTATGCTCCAGCACCGGAAGCCTGCTCTGAATCTGCAGATAAATCTGATTGCCGAACACCAAAAGTAAAAGGGTCAGAATTAAAACAACTGCAAAAATCAGCGTATAAAAAACAGCACATACCCGCACCACAAAATAGTTTCTCGTTTCCCGGTTCCCATATACTGCGTTTAATCCCTGAATAATCACAAGAAAACCGCGGGACGCTGACCAAAGTGCCGTAATTGCAGAAACAGAAAGCAATGCTTTCGTTGTATCAGTAAATACCTCCTCCATCAATGGGTCCGCAAACTCATGCAGCGTGGCAGGCAAAAAGCTCTTTACCACACGCAGCATCTGTTCCAGCGGAACCGGCAGATAATTCAGTAACGTCAGCAAAAAAATGACAAACGGAAAAAAGGACAGTATGACAAAAAAAGCGGTCTGCGCCGCAAAGGCCGAAACCGTATCCTGCCTAAGCTTTTTCAAAAATGCCATTACCATGTCATAAACAGCCTTTATCATACCGTCTTCTGCTCCTTCCGTTTCTCTCGTTTCTATACGTCGCCGTAAATAAATCCAATCACTGTTCCCGGATAATATTCCTCTATAATATCCTCACAGGTATAGCCACAGCCCGCCATGGCGTTCGCGCCGCACTGGCTCATGCCTACACCGTGACCATAACCGCCCCCAGTCACAAGATACCCCGTTTCTCCCTGATAGGTTCCCCTCTGTAAAGAAATAAACGCGCTCGGCAAAAGTGCTGCGCCCTCTGCGGTTTCTCCGTTTCTCCGGTAAATACATACCTCTGACGGTGCAAGCATGGTACGTATGTTATATTCATTTTTTACGAGAAAAACATTCCTGCTGCCCACAACCAGAAGCTTCGTTGCAATTCCGCCCACGCCCCGTTCATACACCTGTATCTGCTGCAGCTCACCAAGCTCCGTTACCGGTGCGCTGACAAACTGACCGCTGTCCGCATCATAGGTTAAAATCTGCTGTGGTACTGCCTTATAGCGGGTCTGCAGCGCCGACAGCATCGTCTTCTCCAACATCCCTAAAGGAAGAAAAACCTCCCAGCGATACCAGGGACTTTCCGAATCGTAGGTGCTTTCCCCTTTTCCGGCCAAAAAAGCTGCCACATAAGCATCAGTTGCCTGGGCTTTCTCTATCCGCTCACTTTTTTTCTCCTCCCCAGGCTCAGCTGCTGTATGCAGCTTTCCACAAAGATACGGCTTTGCCTCCGCATTTTCCCACACATCAGCTGCAGATGTCGTATGACCGCAGGAGGTGGAAAAATAATAGCATTGTGCTACCTGTCCGTCATATAACAAAACCTGTCCGTGCGTCTCCTTTACTGCCAAAACAGATGCCTCATTTTCCGGAATATTGTTGTACACCTGACAGGAAACACTGTCATCCACATGTGCTCCATATTCCGCATACCGGTTTGCCAAAAGCTCAGTATAAGCATAACTGCGGGCGCAAATCGCCTGTGCCTTTAATGCTTCCTTTCCAAAATCGGATGGCATTTCGCTCGGAAGCACCGCATATAAATATTCCTCCACTGACAATTCATTTACTACAAGCAATCCCTCTTTCCTGCAATCCACCTCCAGGCTTCCCCGGTACGAGGGTACTCTGCCGGCGCGCCTGCTGCTAAGTAATGTAAGTCTGCCGTCTGCCTGCTCCGGCACAATAGTCTTTCTACCGGCATCCTTTCCCGTAATGGTACACACCTCTCCGGCATCGTATTTTATCTCCGTCTCTCCATCCGACACCAAAAATGCCGTGTCCGCAGTAACCCGCACCTCCTGATGATAAAATCCGGTAAAACCGTCTGTACCAATCAATACCCGGATGCTTTCCATATCCGGTGCCTCTTTTAAAAGTGCCGCGCAGACCATTCCATTTTCCAGTATAAATTCGTTTCCGTCAGAGCCTACCAGAAGCTTTTCCGAAGGTTCCTCCGAAAGGCCGTCATACAGACGATACAGCTTCCAGTCCGCAGCAAACGGAAGCTCGCCGTAGCCCTCCAATTCAAGTCCGTTCTGATCTGCACGTAATACCTTTGCTGTCACTTTGTCCGGCTTTAGCACAAGCGCAGTAATTTTTCCACGTTCTACCGTCACATCTGCCACCAGCTCTCCCAAATCCTCCTGTACCGTTCCCTTCGTCATAAGACATTGCATACTTCCCTCATAGAAAAACGTAATGCTATCCCTTGCAGAATCTACAAGCCATACGTTTTTATAAACGATGGGACCTGTCTTCGGTGGCGTAGGCTCCGGTGTCACTGTTGCTGTCTGTCCGTCCGGAAACCTCCGTAGTTCCCCTTTCTTCCAAAAAAGCAGCAGCAGTGCAGCCAAAAGCACTACTGCCAGACATATCATACGTTTCTTCATACTCCCTCCGGACAATCTTTTTTACTAAACTATGTTGTCCAAAGAGAAAATATACCCCCCGGCGTGGGATTACTCTTCCTCTTCCCCCGTCAGCCGTTTCCCGGTCCATGTGAACAATGCCTCAATGAAAAGCTGTAACAGTAAGTAGAAAATCACTGCACAGAATAATGCAAAAAATGGATACCCGGTACGAAGCCCATTCTGCAACAATACCTCTGCCAGATCCGTCACGCCTACCAGTCCTGCCAAGGCAGAAAATTGAAGCATAAAACAGGTCAGTCGCTTAATTTCGAACAGGGACTGCTCCGTCACAAACGGCAGCAATGCCGAAAAGAACTCTCTTCTTGCCCTGCGGTTGACAGCCTCGCTACGGCTGTCCGTTTCCTTTTTTACCGCTCTGGATAAAATATCGGCAAGATGTCCGCCGCCATAGCCGCCTAGCACAAGCACCATAATCAGAAATCCCCCACGGTGCATTCCTCCAAGAAACGTATAATACCACAGAAGCAGTGCAAGATACAACGGCGTTCCTTTTGCCAAAAAGCTGAGCCCTGCGCCAACCGTCCGCAGTATACCGGACTTTGCTGTTCTCAAAAAGGAAAGCACTGCCGCAAATACAAAGGCCAGACAAAGAGCCAGTGCAAAAATCAATACCGTAAAAATGCATCCCTTTAAAATTCTAAAATAGGCTCCGCCCCCGATTAAATTGTCATAAATTGCATTGTATAGATTTCGAATCATGCTGATAACTCCTCCGTTCGCCGCTTTCCCGCGGTTTGTCTTTCCTCTTTCCTACCGGTCTTACTCTAAGCTCAAATAGGCATATTCCTTCATGGTATAATAGCCCTTGGTTACAAGATAGTCCTTTTCGCCAGGCGTCGTATTCCTGCTGGCTCCATAACCGAATAAAATATCTACCTTTCCGCTGCCAAGTGCGAGAAAGGACTCCTCGACAGTAATCGGCACCGTAACAAAGCAATAGCCGGTTCGCTTCCCCAGCTCCTCTAAAAAGGCAACAGAAAATCCACATGCTCTTCCATTTTCATCCAGATAATCCAAAGGGGCAATCGTTCCGGTCACTCCGACATAAAGCTTCTTTCCGGAACCCTTCTTCTCATATGCTTTCATCGGCTCGTCCGCATCCACATACGCTACCGTCAGCGCCTCCAGTGTACCATCCTCCTCCATTTCGGTAATCGCTGCATTGAGTGCCTCACACAAATCCGTTTCCTGCTTTGGAAGTGCCATAGCAAACGAAAGCCGGCCGCCGCCTTCTACACCGTTTGCAGTTTCCTCCGGCGCAGTAAGCCGTACCAACCCTTCTTCCGTGCGAAGCAGATATTCCGCCGTCACATCTGGGCAGCAAATCGCCGCTGCCCGTCCGCTTCTTAATTCATACAGCAGCTCCTGCAAATCTGCCACTCCATGATAGCCGGACAGTTCTACGCCGAGAATGGTTTCAAACAGCACGCCGGCATTTTCCTCCGGCATCCGTGCCGCCGCAATCCCCGCAAGCACCCTTCCCTGAAGCTCCTCCGTTTTGGTAAGTCTCTGTCCTTTTACTTCCGGTCTCGCAAAACCAATGGCACCAAGCAGCAAAAGAAGCACGGTAATTACACCGATTGCAAGGAGACCAAGTTTTCTTCCTTTCATGCCTACCTCCTCTTTATTCCACCGTGAGTCCCACAATCCGCTCGTCTCTTGTGCCCACTACAATGGTATTTTCAAACACCGCAGGAGTTGCCTCCAAGGTTGTATTGAATGAAATCGAATCCAACAGATAACCGTTTGCGGCATTCAGTAACAGCACCGTGCCATCGGAGCAGCACTGAATCAGATATGCCGCGCCATTCTCAGCATACATGGTTGCAGTAGAACTCCACGCATAGCACTCCAGCTCCTGCATCCAGACCGTATCACCGTTTTTAATATCCACCGATACCAGATAACCTGAGGAAAGCTTTGGCGTGCGCGACACCGAATAAATAATCTGTCCCTCAATTACTCCCTTTCCTAATACACCGGTAGCAAGAATCCCTCCCTCAACGCCGTCCACATTGTGACACGCAAAGGTCTTTTTCCAAACAATGCTTCCGGTAGCAGCGTTCAGCTTATAAATTGCCACCTCGCCCATTGAATGCTCGTCCACTATCGCCTCCGTCAGTGTCGTTGCAACATAAACAAAATTTCCCTCCTCCTCTTCGGAAAAAATCGGAGAGGAATTGACATCACCATAGACATCCTGCGCCCACACCATTGACATTGTATTTAAATTCAGGCAGTAAAATACACCGCCGTTATCACCAACGTATAAGTAATTTCCATATACCGAAGCCGAGTTTTCCATCCCCCAGGTAAACGCTGTTTCCGTAGCGCGTGCTGTCGTGTACGTATAATCCACCGGATTCGACGGCGAAACGGAAAGGGTTCCTGCCGTCTCATCATATGCCGTATTAAGCTTCATGGTATACAATACGCCGTTTTCCCCCGGATAAATCAGCGTATCCGTTTCTGCATGAATCACAGGAGAGCTGTCATAGGCATGGAATGTTCGTGGTGCCATGTCGTCATTGGCTCCAAACTCATACAGCTTTGTACCGTCAATCAGACTATAAATATACGCTCTCGGACTTACATTTTCGCCATACAGTCCGGTCTGGGCATCTCCTGAGCCAAGCACCAGCATCGGAATCCCCTCCGGATGCAGCGAAGCGGTCCCTTTAAATGCCATGCCGATATGAATCGGATCGCGGCTTTCACTGCCATCCTCCAAATCAAGAAAATGAATCTTACCATCCATGCCGGAGTAAATTACCTCCACAAAATTCTCTTTTTCCTTTTTCTCCGGATAAAGATTCATAATCTGCTTCGTTGCCTCCGGCCAGCGAATCACAAGCGGTTGGCCTGTCCAGCCGTTTCCGGTCCAGTAGCTTGTACCGCTTGATTTTAAAAGCTTTCCCGTTTCATGAGTCCAGTAGC
>CAZCON010000058.1:0-8037 GCA_964500085.1 uncultured Lachnospiraceae bacterium | reverse complement strand
ATTATAATTTCCCCGGATTTGCTCATCTACCGTTTCCAGCAACAGACCGCAATAAATACGCGGCTGATTATTCAGGGTTTTATCAATAATTTCGCGCATACCGCTCACCATCGCTGCTGTAAACACGCCGCTTTCACCATTGTTCAGGCTTTTACTTACGATACCAATCACTTCTCCGGCCAAATTGAATACAAAGCCGTCACCGCCGGAATAACAGGTAATGCCTGTGGTAAAATACATTACCTCATCATCTACAACCGGGACGACCTGATTTACTCCTGTCGTCATTCCAAACTCCATAGCCCCTGTATGCCCGTTCGGACTTCCGAGAATCATTACCGGAACCCCTGCTTCCACATTTTTTAAAACGAACACTGCCTTTTCCGGCAACAGCTCAGCTTTCATGGATGCTGCTGCAGTCAGCTTAATTGCCAGCACTGCCAGACGATAGTTGGTATCATAGGAATAAATGGTAGCCGGCAGCACAGTCCCATCTGAAAAGACCGCCTCAAATCTGGTTGCGCCCTCTACACTATCTAAATTTACCAAAAACAGCATATGGATTCCATTATCACCCACATAAAGTCCGGTTGCACTCTTTCTGGTTTCGTATGCCTCCTCAAACCAGTCTACCCCTTCCGTTATAACGGTAATTCGTAAGAGAGAACGCTCCAGCTTTTGTGCCAGCCCCGTCATACCGGAATAAATTCCAAGAAGCTCCTGCAACAGCTCCTTCTGCAGCACACCGTCTGTCGTATTTTCGCCGGACCCTCCTTCTATCGTTACGGTAAGCTCCGGTGTCAGCTCCGGTGTCGGCTGTTCCCCAGGCAATGTTGGCTGTGTCGGACCGGTCGGTTCCTTTGTGACCGTAAGCTCCGGTGTCGGTGTTAAAGCCTTTGTTGGAGCAAGCTTTGGCGTAGGTGTCGTATCTCCGATTGCTACCATCTGCCGCAGCAGATTATCAAGACCCATTTTTTCAATAAGAAATCTTCCTGCAAAAACCAGCGTAACTGCAGCAGCCACACCGAATAGAGCGCCATAAGCAAGAGAACGGAACATCCCCCTTCCAATGCGTTTCAAACCACCCTGTTTTTTTTTCGGCACAATCTTTTCCTGAATTACCTGATATTCCTCCTGCGGTATCTTATCCCTGTTTTCTTCCATATCGTAACCTCCTGACGCAACCTGTTTTCTTACCCTGAAAGACTCAGCTCTCCTCTTCCATAACCAGAGGAAGGGTAAAAATGAATTCGGTTCCCACACCCACTGTGCTGATTACATTGATATTTTCTTTGTGCGCTGTAATAATCTCCTTTGCGATGGAAAGCCCCAGCCCTGTTCCTTTTTTGTCCTTTCCTCTGGAGCTGTCGGACTTATAAAAACGATCCCATATTTTGGACAAGCTCTCCTTCGGGATTCCTGTGCCCTCATCCTTTACGGAAATCAGTGCTTTACGCCCTTTTTCCTCCACACTGATACGAATTGTCCCCTCCGCATGACTGAATTTAATGGCGTTATCCACCAGATTGTAAATCACCTGCTCGATTTTGTCCCGGTCTGCCTGTACCATAATCGTTTTCGCCGAAAACACAAGCTGAATCACCAGATGCTTTTTCTTGCAGATTCCCTCAAATGCAAGCGCCACATTTTTTACCGTTACATTGATATCAAACTCTGCCTGCTGCAGCAGCATTCCCTTCTGGTCAAACGTATTCAGCGTCAGCAGATTGGAGGTAAGCTTGGTCAGACGTTCCACTTCAAACAGCATAATGTCCAGATATTTTTCCTGCATCTCAGGCGGAATCGTACCATCCTTCATCGCCTCTGCATATCCCTTAATTGAGGTAAGCGGCGAGCGAAAATCATGAGAAATGTTTGCGATAATTTCCCGCTGATATTCATTAAAACGATTCATGGTATCTCCCATATAATTGATGACATCTGCCAGCTCTCTGTATTCTCCGCCTGCCCGCGTCACAATCCGTTTCTCAAAATTTCCAAACGAATAAGCTCTTGCCGCTGCTATGGTGCGCTTCAGCGGAACTACCAGAAAAGCGTATATCCCGATAAAAATCAACAGGAGAAGCAGCATTAGAAGAAGATATGTGAAATTTAAATATGTTACACAAACATTTACCTGTTCCGCTACGGAGTCCATCGTCACCATAGTGCAGACATACCCTCTGACTCTGTATTCATAGGTAAACGGAACCACTACCACAAGCATCGGCTCCTGAAACACACCCGGATAATATACGTTCCGGTGAAAGGTTTCGGAAAGAAAGGTTTCAAAATCCTTATCCAAATCCTCAAACAGAATTGTCCGGCTACCAAGCGGTTCCGTATCTCCCACTACTTTCCCGCTTGCCGTTGTAATCCATATCCGCACTTCCAGAAGCTCTGCCACCGGAGAGAGATTTTCCATCAGCCTTGTAATCGTAATTTTATTATCGTAATACCGCTCTACATATTTATTCAGCACAAGCACCGTGTCCGCATACAACTCCTGCTCTGTCTTTTCCGTCACCTGCTCCTCTACCTGTTTTGTGCAGACGATGTTGATATAAAGAAACAATATGCTGATAATCAACAGATAAATCACTACAAGTCTTCTTACCAGACCGCTTTTCATACTTTCTTTACCTCGAATTTATAACCGATTCCCCAGACTGTTGCAATACTCCAGTTTGCCCGATCCTTTATCTTTTCGCGCACACGCTTTACGTGTACATCCACCGTTCTCGTGTCACCGATATATTCATATCCCCAGATATGATCAAGAAGCTGCTCTCTTGTAAACACCTGATTTGGGTGAGAGGCAAGAAAATATAACAGCTCCAGCTCCTTTGGCGGCATCTCTACCTGCCGTCCCAGATAGGTCACCGCGTAATTGGTCTGATTAATCAGCAGATCCTCGTAAATAACGTATTCTCCCTGCTTTTCATTCGGAAAGGTTTCCTTTCTGTCCGGTTCCTGCGTAAAGCGGCGGAGCACTGCCTTCACTCTTGCTACCAGCTCCTTGGAATCAAACGGTTTCATAATGTAGTCATCCGCTCCGAGCTCTAGACCAAGTACCTTATCAAATACCTCTCCCTTTGCTGAAAGCATAATAATCGGCACTCTTGAGGTCTTACGAAGCTCTCTGCACACCTCATAACCGTCAATTCCCGGAAGCATTAAATCCAGCAGCACCATTTGCGGAGCATAGTCTTCAAACTGCTCCAGTGCCGTCTCACCATCCGGTACAATCAACGTATCATAACACTCCTTTACCAGATACAGGGAAATCAGTTCTGCAATGCTGGCATCATCATCCACAATCATTATCTTCTGTTTCACTGCCATATTCCCTCTCCTCCTTTAAAACTCTACTATCGTAACTCCATGATCACCTTCTCCAAAGCTTCCCACACGGTAACTTTTCACATAACGAAGACGCTTCAGGTATTGGTGCACCGCATCGCGCAGCGCTCCCGTTCCCCGTCCGTGAATAATTGTCACCTGCGGCAGATGCGCCAGATATGCGTCATCCAGATATTTTTCAAGCACCGGAAGCGCTTCATCCACACGCATTCCAATCAGATTACATTCAGGGCTGATGCTCATGCTTTTGCTCAGCTTGATTTTTCCGGTCTCGGTTCTGCTCTTCTTTTCCGGCTCTGTCACAGGCTCTGCCGGCTCAATTTCTTTCAGACTTGTCTGTGTACGTAACGCCCCTATCTGCACATACAGCTCCTCTTTTGCATTCGGCAGGGTCGCTACTGTTCCGATCAAATTCAGGCTCACCACACGAACCGTATCTCCCACCTTAATGTCCTCGGCATGCAGCTGCTTGTGCTGCTGGTTTTTCTTTCTCTTGACTGCCAGCGAATTTTCTTTTTCGCCAAGCTTCTCCCGCAATGCACTGCGCTCCTTCTCCATTTCACGTCCGGCACCGTTTTTCTCCCATTTATTAAACTTCTTTATGGTAGCGTCCGCATAATCCTTTGCTTCCTGTAAAATATCCTTTGCCTGTTCGTTTGCCTCTCGCAGTACGCGCTCCTTTGCCGCCTCCAGCTTCGCATTCTTTTCCTCGTACCTTTTTCTCAGCTGCTCTGCCTCCACAAGCCTTTTCGCCGTCTCTGCCGCATCCTGCTCCGTAGCAAGGCGCTTTCTCTCAAGGTCTGCAATTACATCCTCAAAGCTCTGATCCTTGACCCCGATGAAGCCCTTCGCCTCTTCTATAATTTTCTCAGAAAGTCCTAACTTTTTCGAAATTGCGAACGCATTGCTCTTTCCCGGAATTCCAATCAGCAGACGGTAGGTCGGTCGCAGCGTCTCTACGGAAAACTCACAGCTGGCATTCGACACACCCTCCGTGGAAAGCGCAAATATCTTCAGTTCACTATAATGTGTAGTCGCCATGGTACGAATCCTCTGACGGTGCAAATGAGTCAGAATGGACATCGCAAGCGCAGCTCCCTCCGTTGGATCGGTTCCTGCTCCCAGCTCATCAAACAATACCAGCGATTCTGCATCTGCCTTTTCCAGAATGGATACCGTATTCGTCATATGGGAGGAAAAGGTGCTGAGACTCTGCTCAATGCTCTGTTCATCCCCGATATCAGCAAATACCTCCTGAAACACCGCAAGCTCCGAGCCGTCAAAGGCAGGAATATGAAGTCCTGCCTGCCCCATCAGGGTAAACAGGCCAACGGTTTTTAAGGAAACTGTCTTGCCGCCTGTATTCGGTCCGGTAATCACAAGCATGGAAAAATCACCGCCCAGATAAATATCAATCGGCACTACCCTGTGCGGGTCTATTAACGGATGTCGTCCTTTTTTGATATTGATATAACCGCGCTCATTGAATGCCGGCTCCGTTGCTTTCATCGCTTTCGATAGACATGCTCTTGCAAAAATAAAATCAAGCTCTGCCAGCGTCTGCATATTGTAGGTCAGATTCTCCACATGCTCTGCGGCATATGCGGAAAGCTCTGCCAGAATCTTTTCAATCTCTGCCTTTTCCTTTTCAGCAAGCTCTGCCAGCTCATTGTTCAGCTTCACAATTGCCATCGGCTCCATAAATACCGTTGCTCCCTTAGAAGAACGGTCGTGAATCATGCCGGAAAATTTGCCTTGATATTCCTGCTTTACCGGAAGGCAGTATCTGCCGTTCCGCATTGTAACCAATGCATCCTGCAGCATCAGCTTTGTATCCTGTGCATTTACAATAGAGGAAAGCTGCTCCTTTATTTTGTCATTTGCAACCCTTATCTGCCGCCTGATTTGTTTTAATCCTGCACTGGCATCATCTGCAATCTCTTCCTCCGATAAAATACATCTCAGAATCTCGTTATTTAACGTTACCAAAGGCTCAAGCAGAGAGAAACGCTCCGAAAGAGAATCCTCTGTTTCCTCCTGCCCTCCGATTCCGTACTGTTTCACCCGGAGCGTGGCAGTCAATACCGAACTGATTTTTAACAGTTCACCCGCCAGCAGGGACGAGCCAACCTCCAAAAGCTTTATGGTTCCCCGAATATCCGGAAGTCCGTAAAAGGAAAGTCCCCCCTTTTGAAAAATCCGTTTTAAAGCATCTGAGGTTTCCTGCTGTAATAGCAGGATATCCGTAAGCCTCGTCTGCGGCTTTAAATCCGCACAGAGTCTTCTGCCCGGCTCTGACCCTGCATACTGCTGCAGTCGTTCTATAATCTTACCGTACTCTAAGGTACGCAATGCCTTTTCGTTTATCCCAGCCATTTTCCTTTACCTCTTATCAAACAAAATCCCTTTACACACCGTCTGCCTCACTCCAGCTGTGACGGTGCAGCTCACCCTGCATCTGCATATGCGAAAAGCCCTGCTGCCGAAGTGCCTCATAGGCTACAATTGCAACAGAATTAGAAAGATTTAAGGAACGAATCTGCGAAAGCATCGGAATCCGGATGCAATGATCCTTATCCTGAAGCAAAAGCTCTTCAGGAATCCCGGCACTTTCCTTTCCGAACATTAGATACGCATCCTCCTCAAATCTCACCTCGGAATACAGACGCTGTCCCTTTGTGGTAGCCATATAGGGACGCACGCCCGGATTTTTTTCCAAAAATTCTTCGTAGCTCTTGTAAACACACAGATCAATCTGTTTCCAATAGTCCATCCCTGCGCGGCGCACTGCCTTCTCTGAAATATCAAAGCCCAGCGGTCCGATTAAATGCAGACGGCTTCCAGTTGCCACGCAGGTACGACCGATATTTCCCGTATTTGCCGGAATCTCCGGCTCCAGCAAAACAATATTTAACACAATAGAATCCTCCCGTTAAAAACACTTTTTCTTCATACAGCAATAATGTGCCGATCAGGGTGAAGCTATTCCCCCTTAATCGACACATTGATTTCAATGGACTTACCGTCTGAAAAGAGTAACGGTATCGAAATATTTGCCGCATAATCTGTGGAAAATACCACATCTCCAAAGCACATGGTCGGTGGCGTGATATCTATACCGATACCCTTTGTGGAAAAAATCGTTGCGGAATTACCAAGAATCATGTTTCCAAGCTCACAGATTGCACTGGTGGACATTTCATTCAGCTCCGTCACCGGCATCATCATCATTTTCGATGCCACCTCACAGGCTGTCTCTCGCTCAAATGCAATCATTACCTGTCCTTTCATCTCACCGGTTACACCAATCATAATAATCAGGGAATCATTCTCAAATGCTGCCTTTTTAACAACAGGCTTTCCCATCTTCGTTTCTATTCCGAAATCACGCAGTACGCTGGCTGCCGCTGTTAAAAAAGGGGTAATATGCTCTACATTTAAAATTGCCATAAGCAATCGCCTCCACTTTCTTCTCTTTTGGAGTCTCCCACTATCAATTTTATTTTACCACATTCACGGGTTTCCCGCAAGCACCGTTTTCAGCTTCTTACGGATGCGCTGCAACGCATTATCAACAGACTTTGGCTCCTTATTCATCAGCTCCGCAATCCGTTGATACGGAAAGCCTGCCGTATAATACGTAAGCACCTGCCGTTCCATTTTGCTGAGGCTTACAAATAATGCCTCCTCCAGCTGACTGGCACGCTCCTTATCAATCAGGGAACTCTCCGGATTCTTCTGCCACAATTCCATTCTGTCATAAGCTCCGGCAGCATTTCCTGTCTGTTCCGCATCCTCTGCGGATTGAACCAGATCAATAGAAATGTAATTATTCAGGGGCTGATTTTTCTTCGTGTTGGAGGATTTGATTGCTGAATACATCTGCCTTGTAATACAAAGTCCGGCAAATGCCGCAAAAGAGTCATTCTTTTCCTCGTCATACTCTCTAATCGCTTTAAACAACCCTATCATTCCCTCCTGAATTAAGTCCTCCTTATCGGCACCCACCAAATATAAAGCGGCTGCCTTACTCCTCACCATGTTTTTATAGCGATTTAACATTTCTTCCTCAGCCGTTGCTTCGCCGGCTCTGCTTCGCCGAAGCAATTCCTGCTCTGACACTGTATAATCCGCACCAATATACAGCTCTGCCTCATCTCCAGCCATGCACACCCTCCTTACTCATCCTCGCGAAGCCGCATCCGCTCCAGCATTTCTGCCGTCTCCTTTGGCAGATGGTCAAGCAGCACACTGCGCTTCCCCGGATTTGCCTCTTTTTTCTCCATGGTTTCCCTGATTTCCCGCTCGGCAAGCTCAATTTCCTGCCGCAGCTCCTTTGCTGTCATCCGCGCTGCACCTCCGGCAAGAATAATCATCTGCTCCAGTCCGTCTCCGGTCGCTACGCGAAGCGTATACTTCCCGCCCATCTGCCAGGATACCGCCTCAATAAAGCTATCCGCGGTCAGAGCTTCTTTCGTATACACAATATCAATTCCGCCATAATGAATGACGCTGCCGCTGCTTCCCTTTGCCTTGTAGCCGTCAAACACTAAGATAATATCGTTTTTCCGGAACGCCTGATAGTTTACCAACATATCCGCAAGCCGGATTCTCGCCGCCTCCAAATCCTCCTCGGAAAGTGTTCGGAGCATCGGCCATGCAAATATAATATTG
>CAZCON010000057.1:0-8043 GCA_964500085.1 uncultured Lachnospiraceae bacterium | reverse complement strand
ATCACGCGGGAAATTTGGATTGAAATGGAAAGTGCAGCAGTTGACAAGATAAGAGTCAAAGCATATTCTGTATATGAAATCGAGGATAGCGTGCTGTTTCCGGACGATGCGGATCGGATGGAGAAAAAGGAGTTTTTTGTGTCAGAGGAGTTTGATCTTTCTACCGACACGAACGCATCGGCAAAGAAGCTGAAGCAGATTTACATATTGTATAAGCCGTCCGCTGAGGTGCAGGGAATGGCAGCAACGGATATCCGCATTCTGGACAGAACGAGCGGGATGACATCGGGGCAGCTGGATGCAAATATTTTTATTGCATACCAGACGGACAGCGCAACAGAGGTCAGCAATGCGATTATGCTGGATAGCATGGACGCATATTACGGAGGCGAAAAGGTGGTAAAGGTTTCCTTCGTGGAGGGAGGAGCCGTGTATACTCCGACAAGGGCGGATGTGTATTGTTCAAGCAAGCTGACAATTACGGAAACTCAGCCGGCTACCGTAAGCAAGCATGAGAAGAGCCTTGTGGCGACAAATGCAGGAATCCGGGTGGTGTCCATCGAGATAGAGGTGCTGGACCCGGATACGGATCAGGTGTTGACAAAGACAAAGGATGCAGTCGTCTGCTTACAATAAAATCGGAAGGATGGTAGATACAGCGATGAACAAGATTTGGAGAAATAACAGGGGCGCGTCCCTCATTCTGGTAATTGGATGTGTGGCACTGCTGTCGGTTGTCGGCTCGATGCTGCTTTTAGTTACATCGAATAACCGTGAAATGAAGGCGCTGGAGCAAAAGATACAGGACACGTTTTATCAGGCGGAAAGCCGTTCTGATGAGATGCTGTCTGCGCTGGAAACAGAAGCGGAGGCTGTGCTGAAGGACGCATTTTCCGATATGCTGATACAGTATACCGCCCTGAGCGATGCAGAACGCCAAACGCGTATTGCGACATATTTTAAGGAAAAGCTGGAGGCGAGACTTTCCGGTGCCGGTGCAGTCAATGACGTGATGCAGAATGTGCTGGGGGCAGGAGCTTCCGTGACGGGCGTAACGATTAACGGTGCCGTGTCCGTGGAAGCGTCTGCGGATACGCAGAAGACGGATATTGTGAAGCTTACGGATGTTACATTCAGCTACAATGACGGAAAAGGAAATGAGTCCACGATTACGACCGATATCACGGTGCAGTCGGCAGTTCCGGATGTACAGGCCGGGTTAAATGCAACCAGCTTAAAGAGCGATTATACGGATTTTGCCCTGATTACCAACGGTGACGTGAAGATGCCGTTTGGTACGGGTACGCAGGTGGCACAGATTGAAGGAAATCTCTATACGGCGGGTGCGGTGGACATCTCCGCAGAAACAACGCTGAAGCTTGTGGGAGCCGAAAAGGCGTTAATTAAAAAGGATATCAATGTTGCTGAGGGAAAATTTGTGGTAGACAATACCGGAAAGATTTCCGGCGGACGCGGTGTCTGGGCAAACGGCATTAATATAATGAAGGACGGAACGGTGGAGGGCAGCTCTAACTTTTATATTGCGGACGACCTGACGCTGACAAAGAACGGCGGAAGGATTGTGCTGGGCGGTACAGGCGCAGAATATGTCGGCTTTAACGGGAATGTCAGTGTAGAGCCGTCGGAGACAAAGAGTGCGATTACCATTAACAATGCAAAAAATATTACGATTGACTTTAGCAACCTGAAAAATCTGGTGCTGGGCGGAACCTCCTACATCTGGGAAGAAGGCTGGGGAACAGGTAAATCCGTGATGCAGGGCGAGGCAATCGGTTATAAGGATATGCAGGTAATGTATCTGGTTCCGGGCGAGTGTCTCGGCTCCGGGCGGAATCCGATGCCGACAAGCGAATATACGGCAGATATGACGATGAATACGGTGTATGATTACGGAACCGGTACGTTTGATTTTTCAGAGTATCTGGTAACGGGAAATGAATATGTGACGCGTAACGTCCGATTAGACGGCGGCGCAACGCTGTTTACCTATCTTTATCTGAACTTCAAGAATGAGGAGATGGCGGCAAAGTTTTTTGTAGATTATACGTCGTCCGTATTGGGTGCGGATATTAAGGATCGAATTCACAATATGGGCACCAGTGAGATTAAGCTTGCACAGAATAATTATACGGTGGGTGCCGTTATGGAGTATGACGGAAGCAGTCTTACCATTACGCCGGCAGGCGGAAGCAACGCATACCGCTTACAGAGTGTTTCTACGGCAAAGCAGAGACAGGAAGCATTGTTTTCCACGTTCCGTTTTACATCCTCCGGCAGTCTCCCGGCTGACTGGGATGTTTTGGAGGACGGTGTGCTGAGTGCGAATGCGACAGACCTGATTACCGGTACAGGCTGGACAAAGATGACATATGGTACATCGCAGTTCTGGACCTATAAGGGCGATGTTACCATTACGAGTGCGAATATGAAGGGAATCATTCTGGTAGACGGTAAGGTTACGTTTCAGGGGTCTGCCGTAAACGTGGAGGGTCTGGTCATTGCAACGGATGGCGTGGAATTCCAGAGCGGTGCGACCTTAAAGGCAAATAAGAGTGTTGTGGAGACGTTACTTCAGGAGCCGGAGGTGGCAAAGTATTTCCGTGCAGACACGACTTCGGAGGATTCCAGCTTCCTTTCTACGGAGGCAGTGGACGTAAAGTTTGAAAACTGGAAGAGAAACTGATTTTAGGCGGGCAGGAAATGTAAAACGGAGGCAGCAGCATGGAGCAGAAAAATCGAAAAAAACGGAGAAATGCCGGTATGTCCCTGATAGAAATTATAGTAGTAGTGCTGATTTTGGGTATTCTTTCTGCAGGTGCGACATTTGGTCTTTCTTATATCCATAGTATGGATGCTTCCGGCGCGGCAGAGGAGATTGTTTCTCTGCTGGAACGCACAAGGCTGAATACGATTTCTGCCGAGGAAGGCGCAAATATACGACTGGAAATAAAGAAAGAAAGCAATGGCTACTACGGAATTATCTGGAGAGGAAGCACAGAGGTTGAGAAAATGTCGCTTGGGGGGAACGCCCTTAGCATTAAGGTGACGGACGCCAGCGGCGGAACAACGATGATTGATACGGCTTCCTGTGTATTTTCCTTTCAAAAGTCAAACGGCGCATTTCAGAGTACCTATAAGAAGATAGAAATTACAGGAACAAAAACCTCCGTGGTATCTTTGGTAATTGCCACAGGGCGCAGCTATGTCGGCAATTAGGGAGGGATGCAGATGAAGAAAAAGATGAAGAAAAGTGAAAACAGAGGATATTCCTTAATTGAATTAGTGGTTACCATATTGATTTCCTCCGTGGTTATGGTGGCAGTGGTTGGATTTTTATCCACCGGGCTCCGGCATTACCGGAATGTAAATTCAGAAACCATGCTACAGATGGAGTCGCAGGTTGCGGAGCTGTTTTTGACGGAGCTGTTTCAGGAATCCAGAGATTTTCATGAGATAGACGCGTCAGCTTATCCGATTGGTGTCAGCTATGCCGCAGAGATAACGCGGGATACAGAGTATATTTTGCTGTTAAAGGATGGAGAGCTGCTGTTTTCCAAGGTTACAGGCGCTACAGACAGCGAAAGGATAACAAATGCACTGTCAAAAGACCGCTCGGAAACATTTTTGGCGCAGTATGTGAAGAGTATTGATATTTTTGGAGACAATACGACCTTTGCCGAGGTGGCAGGAAGTCATGGACTGATGTCGCTGAATGTGGAATTTGAGGTTGATAAGAAATTATATGAAAGTAATATGCTAATATCGCTGCGTAATGCGAAAAGAAACTAGGAGGAGATTCGTATGAGTAAGAGAGCACGTATCATCATAAGCTGTATCTTAGTCGTGCTTGCATTTGGTGCAGGTGTTGCATCGTATGTACACGCATACGGCAACAGGGCCGAAACCGCAAATGCAGACAGCGGTTCAGGTTATTTTGTGGATGCAGACGGAAAAATCAGTATACCGGTTGGCGGAACGGACCTTGCTGCCAGAACCAGCCGGGGAACGGAGGACAATCCGTTCTTTGTTCTGGAGATTGTGCCGTATGAGGGCATTGCTACCTTTGGATATCATATTGAGGGCTGTGAGCCGATTGATATGCAGACGGCACTCTGGAAGGGAGAGTCTTTGCCGGGGGAAGGTTTTTTGTACACGACTACGACCACGACGCGCCGGTTCTGGACCACGGAAACGATTCCGGACTACGTACCAAAAACACAGATAGAGGATGACAAGACGCAGTACGGCGTTATGAAATATGTGGGCGATGGTACCGGAGATTACAATCAGGTAAATCCGGTATACAGCTATGAGGACGCACCGGTAGGCTATACCGGCACAAAATACCGGGATAACGGGGACGGTACCTACACGGAGGACGCAAGCGGCACCAAGCTGCGCCATACGAAAAGTGCGTCTTATGTGGAGGCAGCCGGCGGAAATTATTTGTGGCAGCCGCTTTCCGCAGACGAGTGTGCCGGGCTTACCTATGAACAGGGACAGGCGTACAAAACGGCGTATCATGATCCGGGAGCAGACGGTACCTTTAAAATGTATTTTGAAGGAAAATCATGGTATATTATTTATAATGTAAAAACGCTGACGCATAAGAATATTTTTCTTAAAGAGAGCGTTGGTCTTGCCTATGATATCGTAGACGGCGTGCGTGTTGCGGTTTCGGAGGAAGAGCTCGCAGAGCGGATTGCAAATTATCATGCGGTAGTGTATACGGTGACGCCGGAAGATTTGAACATGAATCTGGACTTAATTGACCGTGCGGATTTGATTTCTATATCCTCCATGGATACGACCAGTGCCGCAGAGGCGAAATATGATTTGTATAAGCGTCAGGATCTGTTCGGACGTCTGGATTCCGGAAGAGTGCTGAATGTAAAGGGAGCCACCTTTAATACCAATCCGTTAGACTGGACGGCAGCGGTGCGGATTTATGAAAGAGCAACGGATTCCCAAAGGGCGTGTCCGGTACTCTGGGATACGAAGACTTACGGAATTATATCAGGAGACAATACGAAGAATGTAACGCTCGATTATACGCTTGCCACGGGCGCAACGGCGCACACGGACAGCGTTTCAGGTACGCAGAACAATCTCTATAAGCTGTTTCTGATGCTGTATCAGATGCCATCTAATGTGTTCGAATTATATCATGGCGACCCGGCAGATTTTACCGTGGCGAATATGAACACGACGATTAAAAAGAAGGATGGCACGGCGTTGCAAACAGGGGCTTTGCCGAGCAAGTATTCCACGGCAGATGCGAACAGCTACTGGAATAGATTTACCCTTTATCCGTGGCATTTGTTTCCAAGCAATAATTCGGCAGACTACATGAGCATATTGGATTCTATGGGAATCATGAACCATGGCGGCGGCGCTACCTATGCGTTCGCGTCCGGCGGTGCCCAGAACCTTGTGTGGAACAGCATTTTTATCAATGACACCGGTACCTGGCTTACTACCGGGTTCACAAGTGCTTCGTTGGTAAAGAATGACCAGTATGGTAAGGAGGTGTACGACTATTTTGCAAGCATTGGTATGTCAAAAACGAGTGTTACCAGTGCAGAATGTCTGTACTATCTGTTGAACGGAATAAACGGTGTGACACCTCCTCCTTCCCTTGATGGAGATTTTAAGGTGCTGGAGCTGCAGCCGACAAATAGTTTTCTGGCGGATGATTACTGGCAGTGGTTTTTTGAAGCGAATTTTGACGCGGCAGGAACTGTGGAAACGGTAAGGATGACAACCTCAGAGTTTATCGGTAAAAATGTAGAGTGCATTGCCGACTATGATTTGATTTACATCGGAACGGAAAAGTCTCTGGACGATCCGACGATGAAGTTTTCCGGTGAAAGTGCAACAAATCTGAAGTATCTGTATGCACATACCGGTCCGACATTGTCGATTGATTCTAAATATACCGTACTGTGTGGCTGGCTGACCGATTCGGTTGATGACGATACGATTGCTGCAACGATTGCTGCACAAAATACCCTTGCTTATTCCGGCAATGACCTTACGGTACAGGCAAAGGAGAAGCTGAAGGAATTTGCAGAGAGCGGTTCCGTGCTCTTATTCGGAGAAGGCTTTTTTACCAATGTAAATGCAACCAGTGCGGCGAATACAATAGACCGGAATTCTAATATGTATAAGCTGAGCAAGGAGGTTTCCGGTAAGCTGTTTTATGAAAAGGCTGTGTATGACATCACGAAGAGCAAGGCAACCGTAAGCAGTATGCGTACCGCATTGAACAAGAGCCGACGTGTGGAAATGGAAATTCTGGAAAGTCCGCTGCTTTATGACGAGAGTAAGTCGGATACGCAAAAGTATATCAACGGGAATAATAACAGTGACCGCACGCTGCGTTTCCGGTTCAAACTGAACGCACCGGCAGGCAAGGAATATAAGATTGACCTTTATGTGGATGTAAACGGCGACGGTAAATTCACAACGGAAGAAAACGTGGGTGCAGATGTCAGAATCGCAGGAGGCGGCAGCGTTTCCAGGGTGAAGGACGGAAATACCTATACGGCGACCCGTGCAGTCGAGGATCGTATCGGCAGCGTAAGCTGGAAGCTGGATATTGTAAAGGATGGCGTTGTGTATGATTCTTTAAGCGGTGTTTCTGCAATTCAGGCGGCAGCGGACGGCTCTGAGGATATTGAGCTTTGTATTCTTCAGATTCTTCCGGAAACCTCGACGAATACCGTATATCTTCCGCAGACAGGAGAGGTAGTCGGCGGTACGGTTACGGGTGTTCCGTCATCGGCGGCGGCGGTAACAAAAAGGTTTTATGAACTGACGCAGGATATTAACGGTATGGATATTACCTTTGTCCGTAAGAAGCAGACCGAGGTAAATACGGAGCTTACGGCAGACCCGAATTATCTGAAGTCAACCTATGATATGCTGATTCTCGGCTTTGCTGATTTATATGACGGTATTACGCTTCCAGGCGTGCGGGACGGCATCACGGATTATATCAATTCCGGCAGGGCGGTGCTGTTTACGCATGATACCTCCTCCTTAATCGGAAAGGACGGAGCAGGTGGACTGTCTGCGGCAAACTTAGGCTGGGGCAGAGTCTTTACGAGAGCATATCGTGATATGTTCGGTATGGACCGTTATGACGTGCTGATTAACGGTGGAGCCACCGGAGTGACCAGAGCGGATTATCCGTATGAAAATTCAACCACAGCAAACGGTAAGCTGTTGACAAAGGACGGTTATGTGTTGGCGCAGGGCTTTGCAAACGGTGTGCTGCAGAGATTTAAAAATCATGGCGATGGCAATCTGGAGGCAGTGAAGGCATCCCAGGTAAATGTCGGCGCAGTGACGGAGTATCCGTATAAAATCGGAACGGAGATTTCTCTTGCGACAACACATCCGCAGTATTACCAGCTGGATCTGGAGCGGGATGATATCGTGGTATGGTACTGCCTGAGCGGCACTGCGAGCAGTAAGAACAGTATTAAGACATATTATAAGATGACCCCGAATGATGTGCGTAACAATTACTATATTTACAATATCAGTAATGTGACCTATTCCGGTGTGGGACACAACGGAAATCTGACGGATGATGAAATCAAGCTGTTCATCAATACGTTTGTGGCAGCCTACCGTGCGGCAGCAAAGCCGGTTGAGGTAGTAATCACAAACGATGATGCAACGCAGGATTCCTCGGATAAGTATTATCTTTGTGTGGATGTGGATTCCTCCGATTCCGCAAAGGCGTTTGGCGAGGATATTGTGGAATCCTACCGGACGCAGGTGGCTGACGGTTCCGGCTTTAAGCTGGCTGACAGTGCAACAGCACAGCAGTCCAAGAGAGTTTACTTCCGTATTAAGAATAACAACGTAAGTGAAAATCCGGTATATACCCTGAAGTTCTATGTGGATGGTACGGAAACGCCGCTTGCCGTGTTTAATGCGGATGGGGACGTTTTTATGGATACCAAGACGAGAGCAACAAGGTTTAAGGCGTCGGCAGTGGACATTTAC
>CAZCON010000056.1:0-8054 GCA_964500085.1 uncultured Lachnospiraceae bacterium | reverse complement strand
GTGTTAAGGCAATGAACGATGTATCGGAGAGCATTACAACGCAGAATGATAAGCTGGATGAAACCTTAAAGGTATTCAACGAGCTTAGCGCTGAGGTGAATGCGGTAATGACGGCAATTAAAGAAATCAGTGTACAGACGAAAACGCTGGCGGATTTACGCGAGGGCGTGGTAAGCATCGTAGAGGGTCTTGCAGCCATTGCGGAGGAAAATGCAGCAAGTGCACAGGAAACCTCAGCTTCCATGTACGAGGTTGGAACGATTATTCAGGAATGCGTAAAACAATCCGAACGGCTGGTTGAATTAAAGAAAGAGCTGGAGGAGGATATTGCGGTATTTCGTGTTTCGAAAAAGACGACAGAGCAGCTTGCGGAGGAGACGGAGTCTCTGGAAGCAGCGGTAACAGAGGAAGTTCCTGCGGCAGAGGAGTCTTCTGCTGAGGAATAAGCAAGGAAAAGAAATACGAGGGGGTTGTCGTAAACGTACAGCCCCTTCTTTTCATGGAACGAAAGGAAAGAAAAGGAGTATCAGGATGGATTTTTTTCAGTATTTGAACAAAGCGACCACACCGTATCAGGCAACGGAGGCTGCCGCAGCATTTTTACGGGAAGCGGGCTTTCAGGAGCAGAAGCCGGAGGAGGAAATTTCTCCGAAGAAGGGTGGGGCGTATTTTATCAGGCTGTATGGAACAGGGCTGTTTGCCTATACCGTAGGAGAGGAGTTTTCGGAAAAGGATGAGCTGCAGCTTGCCGCGGCTCATACGGATGCACCGTGTCTGAGGGTAAAGCCAAAGGCAGAATACGCGGTAGGTGTTTATCAGCGTGTGAATGTAGAGGTGTATGGCGGAGCGATTTTGAATACCTGGTTTGACCGGCCGTTGTCTCTGGCCGGAAAGGTCGTACTGCGCGGAGAGACACCATATACGCCGAAAACGGTATTGGTTGACTGGAAGCGTCCGCTTCTTACCGTGCCGAATCTGGCAATTCATATGAACCGTGAAGTGAATAAGGGAGTGGAACAAAAGCCGCAACGGGATTTGCTTCCGCTTCTCGGCATACTTGCAGAGGGTGAGGATAAGGAACACTATTTTACGGAGCTTCTGGCAGAGGAGCTTTCGGTGACGGAGGCAGACATTCTGGATTTTGATCTGACTGTATATTGTGCAGAGACAGCAACCCTGCTTGGGGCAAGGGAGGAGTTTGTATCAGCGCCCAGATTGGATAATCAGGTATCCTGCTATGCGTTGCTGTGTGCGATTCGGGACGGGAAGCATAAGAAGGGATTGCGGGCTGCCGTGCTGTATGACCATGAGGAAATCGGCAGTCGTACCAAACAGGGAGCAGACAGTGCTTTGTCAGCACTGCTGTTGGAACGGATTTATGGCGGACTTGGTGTTTCAAGGGAGAAGCAGCAACAGATTCTTGCAGGAGGTATGCTTTTGTCTGTGGATGGCGCACACGGTCTTCATCCGAACCGTCAGGAGGTATATGATCCGGTAAACCGTGCGGTATTGAACCATGGGGTGGTTTTGAAAATAAACAGCAGCCAGCGGTATGCTTTTGATACAGAGCTGGTGGCAACGGTGCAGCAGCTTTGCGAAGCAGCGGGAATACCGTATCAGAAATATGCGAATCATGCAGATTTTGCCGGCGGAGGTACACTGGGACCGATTATTTCCTCCTGGCTGCCGATGCGTGCGATTGATATCGGAGTGCCGCTTCTGGCAATGCATTCGGCAAGAGAGCTGGCGGGGAAGGAAGATATAGAAGCGTTACGCAGGCTGCTTACGGTTTATTATAGTGAC
This sequence comes from uncultured Lachnospiraceae bacterium, assembly GCA_964500085.1. Taxonomy (GTDB): domain Bacteria; phylum Bacillota; class Clostridia; order Lachnospirales; family Lachnospiraceae; genus SIG307. The sequence goes on along the minus strand of CAZCON010000056.1, from coordinate 6,251 downwards.
CGCACCTGACTTTGTGCACTTTGCATAAAAATGGCAAAAAAGAATCCTTTTGTCTGTAAGGTATTGACAAAAATGTAAAAAAGTAGTACGATAAAATCGGTCAATATTGGAGAAGGTATTGATTTAAAGAGGAAGCGTTGGGGAACGTGCAAGGGCAAAAGAAAAAGACTGGTTTGAAAGTGCGGTACGCAGGTGACCGGACTGAGAGCCAGTTTTTTTCTTTTTCTTCTGTCCATCGGACAGAGAAAGTTCGTGCATTTTTTTCATTTCTATGCTACACTTAGCGTTGGTAAAAGTGAAATGCCTGTATGTGAACGGATATTTTGGAGGACCTATGAATCTTATTACGATAGAAAATGTTTCAAAAAGTTATACAGAACGGATGCTGTTTGACGGGGTTTCCCTTGGAATCAATGAGGGCGACCGTATTGGCATTATCGGAATTAACGGAACAGGAAAGTCTACATTTTTAAAGCTTCTTGCAGGGCTGGAGGAACCGGATTCCGGTGCTGTTATCAGGGGAAAGGAAGTACGCCTTGCGTATCTTCCGCAAACGCCGGTGTTTTCAGAGGAAAGGACACTGCTGGAAAATGTGGTGGAGGGGCTGGTGCATCCGGAGGAGTACCGCGATATTCCGGGAGAAGCCGCAGCAATGCTCCGAAAGCTTGGCATTCCGGATGTGACAGGGAAACCGAGTCAGCTGTCGGGAGGACAGAGAAAGCGTGCCGCTCTGGTGCGGACGCTTTTGATGCCTGCAGAGGTGTTGGTTTTGGATGAGCCGACAAACCATTTGGATACGGCCATGACGGAATGGCTGGAGGAGTTTTTAAAGAAAAACGGGAAAGCGCTGGTGATGGTTACACATGACCGCTATTTTCTGGATGCAGTGACAAACCGGATTGTGGAGCTGGATAAAGGAAAGCTGTATTCTTATAAGGAGAATTATACGGGCTTCTTAATTTTAAAGGCAGAGCGGGAGGCAATGCAGCTTGCGACAGAGCGAAAAAACCAGAGTCTTTACCGGCAGGATCTGGCGTGGATGATGCGGGGCGCAAGAGCCCGTTCTACCAAACAGAAGGCTCATATTGAGCGGTTTGAGGCGTTAAAGAACCGAGAAAAAATTGAGACAGACGGTGAAGTAGAAATCAAGGCGCTGTCCGCACGCCTCGGACAGAAGACCATTGAAGTGACGGGGATAAGCAAAGCTTATGGAGAAAGAACATTGATTAAGGAGTTCAGCTACCTTTTTTTATCCACGGACCGTATTGGTATCATTGGTGAAAATGGCTGCGGGAAAAGCACCCTGCTCAAGATTATTACAGGAAAAATCGAGCCGGAGGAGGGAACCGTGGAGTTTGGCACCACGGTAAAGGTGGGCTACTTTATGCAGGAAAACGAGGGATTGAAGCCTGATATCCGTGTGATTGATTCTGTGCGGGAGGTGGCAGAGTATATCGAAACCTCAGAGGGAAAGCTTACCGCCTCGCAGATGTGCGAGAAGTTTTTGTTCCCGGATGCCATGCAGTATACGTTGATTGGTAAGCTGTCCGGCGGGGAAAAACGCCGTCTGGCATTGCTGCACGTGTTAATGGAGGCTCCGAATGTACTGATACTGGACGAGCCTACGAATGATTTGGACATTCGCACGCTGACGATTTTGGAGGATTATTTAAAACATTATAACGGTATTGTGATTGCTGTGTCGCATGACCGTTATTTCCTGGACAAGGTGGCAAACCGTATTTTTTCCTTTGAGGGCAATGGGGTAATTCGGCGTTACGAGGGAAATTATTCTGATTATTGTGCGGTATGCGAGCGCGAGGGAAGACCGGTGGCGGCATCCGTTTCCGGCAGAAGAGATGACAGGGGAGCATCAGAAGCAGCGGGGGCGACAGTCTCCGGCGCAGCAGAGGAAAGGGCAGACAGCCGTAACACATGGAAGAAACGGGAGCAACGGCTGAAGTTCTCTTATAAGGAACAAAAGGAATATGAAACCATTGACGAAGAAATTGCGGCGCTGGAGGACAAAATTGCAGTACTGGAGGCTGGGATGACCGAGGCAGCCACTAATTATGGAAGGCTACAGGAGCTTTCGAGGGAAAAGGAGGAAACAGAGCACCTGCTGGAAGAAAAAATGGAGCGCTGGGTGTATTTAAACGAATTGGCAGAGCAAATGAAAAAGCAGGGCTGACAGTCCGTTTCGGGATAGGCAACGGATGATTTTGGGAAATAGGTTCTAAGAGTCCTCCTTCCGGCATACAGTAATTGCAGGGAAGGAGGATTTTTCCATGTATCGGAGAAAAATCGCATATGTATTCCGTTACCGGAACGGAATCAGAGAACAAAGTGTCGGTGTGCTGCGGCAATATGGGAGTCCGGAGGCGATGGAAACGGTGCTGGAGCTGATGCGCGGACAGGAACGTGGGGAAAGCTGGTACATATATTATTTTAACTGCCGAAATTTTTTGACAGAGGCTTCCTATCTATGGGAGACAAGCAGTACGTCTCCAAGAAATGGAATACCTGTGGGCTGGTATCGTCTGTGTGCAGAGGCAGGGAAAGGAAATGGCGTTTTGTTGCTGCCGGAGCATGTGGGTGCGGAACGGGGAACGGGAATTGAATGGCCGTCTACGGATTATTATCTTTGCGGACGGTTTGATGGGGAAGAGGTATCACAGCAACAGGTAGAGAAAGCTTTTTCCAGAACGGGAGTCAGGGAAGAGGGAGAATGTCTGCAGTCGGCCAGAAGACTGGTGGAGGAAATTGCCAGAGCTGCAGAAAAAACAACGGTTTCGCCGAAAAGCAGGGCAGAATACAATCGGATTGCGTGCCTGGAGGAGCTTCTGGCTGCGCGACCATCCTATAAGCCTTGCAGGGAAGCATCGCTGCTTCATTCTGTGCGTGTGTTGCCGGAGGAGCTGGCAAGGCTGCCAAAGGAAGGACGACAATTTGCTGAAAATAGTTTTTTGCTTCATGGGTATTATCATTACAAGAATTTATTGCTGGGACGGCGCAGAAAAAAGGAAGAGGAGGATTATGTTCTTCTGGTGCCGGGGGTATATCAGAAAAAGGATGCGTATCTTGCAGCATTGTTTGGTTTTTCAGAGTTTGTACCGGCAGAACGGCCGATGACCGGCGCCGCCGGTGGAAAGGGAGGGTTTGGTTATTGGTGCGCGAAAATATAGGAGTAGCGCAGATGATCACGCCAGCTGCCGCAAATCTCATGGGCGCTGCGGGCAACGCCCTCATAGGTGAAGCCAAGGCGCTCAATCAGGCGCAGAGATGGCTGGTTTTCCAATAAAATGTCAGCCTCGACCCGGTGAATATGCAGTGTGTCGTGGAGCTCCGGAAGCAGGGTATGCAGCGCCTCCGTGGCATAGCCTTTGCCGGTATGATAGCGGTCTAGTTTATAGCCTACCTGGCAGCTTTTGTCGTCTGTGCGGGCGATGCCGGAAAAGCTGACAGTGCCAATGATGCGTGTCGGAGCGTTCTTTAAAAAAAGATAGTAGCGAAAATAGGTGCCACGCAGTGTGGCTTGAAATTCAGAGCGCAAAACCTGAGCCTGAAACTCGTTGGTATAAAAGACCGGTTGGCGAAGCGGTTCGTAGGGAGCGAAAAAGTCCCTGTTTTCTGTCATAAAGGTAAGCAGGGCAGCAGCATATTCTTCATTGCAGATCATAAGCTGCAAACGGTCGGTTTCATAGTTAAATTTCATAAAGCAAATTCTCCGTTATACTGGATTTGATAAGGGCTGGTAAAAATACACTTCGGTGAGGAAAGGCTTAGTCTGTACCGCGTAGGAGCACCTCTCCAAAATAGGGAAGAAGCATTTCACGAAATGCCTGTAGTTCTTCCCTCTGATAGCCGGACAGGCCGGGCTGAATGAGTCGTCCGGAGTCCTTAAAGGCCTGCAGAGCATAGCATTTTGCGCCGGAAAGCCATTCTCCGATGGCACGCAGATCCTCTGTGGTATGGAATTCCTTTACTACCGTGGTGCGGAATTCATAGGGCAGACCACTGCTCTGAATCAGCTCTGCGCTTTCTGCAAAGGCGGAAAAGCGGACGGTGGAAAGACCAACGGTTTCCGCATAACGGTCAGGACAGTTTTTAATATCCATAGCAATGTAATCTAACAGCTTCTGGTCCAGTGCGGCTTTGATAACATCCGGCCGGGTGCCGTTAGTATCAAGCTTTGTCAGGTAACCAAGCTCCTTGCAGCGTGTAAGAAAAGGAAGTAAATCGCTTTGGAGGGTTGGTTCTCCACCGGTAATGCAAATTCCTTCCAGAGTACCCTTCCGCTGCTCTAAAAAGGAAACGACGGAATTGTCCGGAATGAGCGGTTCGGCTTCGGGGTGAAGAACCAAATCCGAATTATGACAAAACGGACAGCGCAGATTACAACGTCCGGTGAATACCGTACAGGCAAGATGCTTTGGAAAATCGAGCAGGGTAAGCTTGTTAAGGCCGTGAAATTCCATACGAGTGCCTCCTTTGCAGCAATGTGTAGGATATCCCTGCAATCTATTATAGTGGTTTGAAGAGAGGGATGCAAGGGAGAAATAGAGGAACCTTGTAAAAGCGCAAAATATTATGAAGAAAGGCTAATGAAATAACTGGCGCACGGCATCCTGTTCGCGGAGCTTTGCACGCTGTATTTTACCGCTGAAGGTTTTGGGAAGCCTTGGTACAAATTCTATAATGCGCGGGTATTTATAAGGGGCAGTTTGTTCCTTAACATAGGCCTGGAGAGTTTTTTTCAGTTCCTCGGACGGCTCATAGCCGGGCATTAAAACAATAGTTGCCTTTACAACATAGCCGCGTTCTTCGTCGGGAACGCCGGTAACAGCGCATTCTGCCACGGAAGGATGTTGAATCAGGACATCCTCGATTTCGAATGGTCCGATACGGTAGCCGCTCGATTTGATAATATCGTCCGAACGCCCGATGTACCAGAAAAATCCGTCGGCATCCTTAGATGCAATGTCGCCGGTGTGAAAAACGCCGTTTTTCCAAACGCGCCTGCTGGTTTCCTCGGCATTCAGATAGCCCATGCAGAGCCCGTGCTGGTTTTCCCGCGGAACAATAACAATTTCGCCGCGGCAGTCTGTATCTGCTTCGTTCCCGTCCTCGTCAAGAAGGCGCACATCATAAAGAGGATTTGCTTTCCCGATGGAACCGATTTTCGCCGGAGAATTTATGAAATTTGCCAGAACCAGAGTGGTTTCAGTCTGACCGAAGCCTTCCCGAACCAGCAGCCCCGTAATTTCCTCAAAGCGTTTTGTAATCTCTGGGTTTAGGGCTTCTCCGGCAGTGGTGGCATAGCGTACCTTGGAAAAGGCTTCCGACGGAATGCCGTTTTTCACAAGCAGACGGTAAATGGTGGGCGGAGCACAGAAGGTGGTTACCTCATATTGTGCGATGATGTTTAACATATCGGCAGCATTGAAGTGTTCGTATTCATATACCATAACGGCACTTCCGCAAAGCCATTGTCCGAACAGCTTTCCCCAGGAGGCCTTTGCCCAGCCGGTATCTGCGACGGTGAGGTGCAGACCGTCATCCTGACAGTTATGCCAGTATTTTGCGGTCGGGATATGGGCTAATGGGTAATAGCCGTCGTGTATTACCGCCTTTGGATAAGAGGTGGTGCCGGAGGTAAAATACATATGAAACGGTTCTGCTGCCAGCGTCGGTATGCGCTCCATGGTATCCGGCATGGAAATCAGGCCTTCATCCAGGCGGAGAAAACCCTCCCGATTTTCGCGCACCGTAAAAAAAGCCCGCAGGGTAGGACAGGATGCCTTTGCGGCAAGAATCGAGTCTGTAAGTGCTTTATCCTCGGCACTGATGACGGCCACGGCGTCAGCGCATTGTACGCGGTAGATGATATCCTTTTCCTTCAGCATATGTGTAGCAGGAATGACAACTGCACCGATACGGAGCAGTGCAGGAACCAGATACCAGTATTCATAATGCCGTTTCATCATAACAAGGACGCGGTCTCCCTTATGAATGCCCTGTGAAAGCAGATAGTTTGCAGCCTGAATGGAAAGCCTTGCAATTTCGGCAAAGGTAAAGGTTCTGTGCCCTCCGTTGACGTCGCACCATTCAAGAGCCCGTTTTTTCGGTGCTTCTCTGGCAATGACATCTACAACATCATAGGCAAAATTAAAGTTTTCCGGTGCGTGAATGGTAAAATCTGTCAAGGCTCCGTCTGCGTCAAAGACGGAGGTGCTATACTGGGTATACAA
>CAZCON010000055.1:0-8059 GCA_964500085.1 uncultured Lachnospiraceae bacterium | reverse complement strand
GTCCCATATTACGATTCCGCAGGTGCGTGGGATGTTCGCCGGAGACCGTTCGAGAAAGACTACACTGGTGGATTACGGATTTCGTCTGCCGTCGGCGCTGGATAACCGTCCGTTAAATTTTGGTGAGTTTGAAAGTAAGATTAATCAGATGCTGTTTGTTTCTGCGACCCCATCGGAGTATGAAGCAAGCCATGAGCTGCTTCGGACAGAGCAGGTAATTCGGCCGACAGGTCTTTTAGATCCGGAGGTTTTAGTTCGACCGACTTTGGGACAGATTGATGATCTTCTGGGGGAAATCCGAAAAGAAATTGATAAGAAAAATAAGGTATTGATTACTACGCTGACAAAACGCATGGCAGAGGATTTAACGGATTATCTGCGAGAGGTGGGAATCCGCGTGAAATATCTGCATTCGGATATTGATACACTGGAACGCTCCGAGATTATCCGTGATATGCGTATGGATGTGTTTGACGTGCTGGTGGGAATTAATCTTTTGCGTGAGGGTCTGGATATTCCGGAGGTCAGTCTGGTGGCAATTCTGGATGCAGATAAGGAAGGCTTTCTCAGATCGGAGACCTCACTGATTCAGACCATTGGAAGGGCGGCGCGAAATGCAGAAGGGCGTGTACTCATGTATGCGGACAACATGACGGATTCCATGCATAAGGCAATTTCAGAGACAAATCGCCGTCGTGCCATACAGTCTGCTTATAACAAGGAGCATGGGATTACGCCGCAGACCATTAAGAAGGCAGTTCGTGATTTGATCAGCATTTCCAGGAAAGCAGAGGAGATTACGCAGGAAATTGACAAGGATATGGAATCTATGTCTGAAAAGGAACTGCTTGCGCTGGAGAAGAAACTGCAAAAGCAGATGAATATGGCAGCGGCAGAGTTAAACTTTGAATTGGCGGCGAAGGTACGGGATCAGCTGTTTGAGCTAAAGAAAAAAATGTTGGAATAGAGTCCCCGACGTAATGAAAACATAAAGATAAGGGAAAAGTAGGCAAAGAAATCAGTAAGAAAGAGGTTCTGTGATGTCAGAAAAAAAGTTTATTAAAATACGGGGAGCAAAGGAGAATAACTTAAAGGGAATTGATATTGATATTCCAAGAGATGAGTTTGTAGTGCTGACCGGTTTGTCCGGCTCCGGTAAGTCATCACTTGCGTTTGACACCATTTATGCGGAAGGTCAGAGACGCTATATGGAGTCGATTTCTTCCTATGCGAGACAGTTCCTCGGACAAATGGAAAAACCAAATGTGGAAAGTATTGAGGGACTTCCACCGGCTATTTCCATTGACCAGAAATCCACAAACCGTAATCCGCGTTCTACGGTGGGTACGGTAACAGAGATTTATGATTATTTCCGTTTGCTGTATGCCCGTGTCGGCATTCCGCATTGTCCGCAGTGCGGCAGAGTGATAAAGAAGCAGACGGTAGATGAGATGGCAGATGAAATTATGCGTTTGCCGGAGAAGACTAAAATTCAATTACTGGCACCGGTGGTGCGTGGCCGGAAGGGAGAGCATGCGAAGGTTTTTGAGCAGGCAAAGCGCAGCGGGTATGTCAGAGTGGTGGTTGATGGACAGCTGTATGAGCTTTCCGAGGAGATTAAGCTTGAAAAAAATGTGAAGCACAGCATTGAAATTATTGTAGACCGCCTGATTGTAAAGGGTGGCATAGAACAACGCCTTCGGGATTCCATTGATAATGTGCTGCGGTTAAGCGAAGGGCTTTTAATTGTTGATGTAATCGGCGGAGAAGCGCTTCGGTTCAGTGAAAGCTTTTCCTGTCCGGATTGCGGTATCAGTATTGATGAAATCGAGCCGCGGGTGTTTTCCTTTAATAATCCGTTTGGTGCGTGTCCGGAGTGTCACGGTATCGGAATTAAGATGGAATTTGACGAGAATTTACTGATTCCGGATAAATCCCTTAGTATTGCAGAGGGGGCGATTGCAGTGCTGGGCTGGCAGTCGGCGACCGACCCTTCCAGCTATACCGGAAGTACTCTGACTGCGTTGGCGAAGGAATATGGTTTTGATTTAAAGACTCCGTTTGAACAGCTTCCGGTGGAAATTCAGGATATGCTTTATCACGGAACGAACGGTCGCATGGTAAAGGTGCATTATCGCGGACAGCGTGGGGTTGGAGTGTATGATGTGGCATTTGAGGGACTGATTAAGAATGTAGAGCGACGATACCGTGAAACGGCTTCGGATATTACAAAGCAGGAATATGAAACCTTTATGCGTACGACACCATGTAAGCTCTGTAAGGGAAAGCGACTCCGCAGGGAGGCACTGGCGGTAACAGTCGGTAATCGCAATATTGCTGAGGTGACGGAGCTTTCCATACGGGATTTGCAGGAGTTTATGAATCATTTGGAGCTGACCGAGCGTCAGCTTCAGATTGGTGAGCTTGTACTAAAGGAAATCCGTGCCCGTGTAGGATTCTTAATGGATGTAGGCTTGGAATATCTGACTCTGTCGAGAGCAACGGCATCGCTTTCCGGAGGTGAAGCACAGCGGATTCGTCTGGCAACGCAGATTGGTTCTGGTCTGGTCGGAGTGGCATATATTCTGGATGAGCCGAGCATAGGACTGCATCAGCGTGACAATGACAAGCTGTTAAAAACATTAAAGAATTTAAGGGATTTGGGGAATACCCTGATTGTAGTAGAGCATGACGAGGATACTATGTACGCGGCGGATCACATTATAGATATCGGTCCGGGAGCCGGTGATCATGGTGGTGAGGTAATTGCTGAGGGTACGGCGGAGGAAATCATGCAGGTGCCGGAGTCTGTTACTGGAGCTTATTTGTCTGGCAGATTATCGATTCCGGTGCCAAAGGAGCGCAGAAGCCCGGCGGGGTTTCTCAAAATTAAGGGCGCAAGAGAGAATAATCTGAAGAATATTGACGTAGATATTCCACTGGGAGTGTTTACCTGTGTGACTGGTGTGTCCGGCTCCGGTAAGAGTTCGCTGGTAAATGAGATTCTGTATAAGCATCTCGCGAAAAAACTGAACCGTGCCCGTACCATCGCCGGAGAGCATGACACAATCGAGGGCATGGAGCAGCTGGACAAAGTGATTAATATTGATCAGTCGCCGATTGGACGCACGCCGCGTTCCAATCCGGCGACCTATACCGGTGTCTTTGACCAGATTCGGGATCTGTTTTCCAGCACACAGGATGCAAAGGTTCGGGGGTATAGCAAGGGACGTTTCAGCTTTAATGTAAAGGGTGGCCGCTGTGAGGCCTGTAGCGGGGATGGTATTTTAAAGGTCGAGATGAACTTTCTGCCGGATATTTTTGTACCGTGTGAGGTGTGTGGAGGAAAACGCTATAACCGCGAGACTCTGGAGGTAAAATATAAAGGTAAGACCATTTATGATGTGTTGGAAATGCGTGTGGAGGAGGCAGTCAGGTTTTTTGAAAATGTGCCGTCCATTCGTAAGAAAATCGAGACGTTGAATGATGTGGGACTCTCCTACCTGAAGCTGGGGCATCCGTCCACGCTGCTTTCCGGTGGCGAGGCACAGCGTATTAAGCTGGCCACGGAGCTTAGCCGGCGAAGTACCGGAAAGACGATTTATATTCTGGATGAACCGACGACAGGGCTTCATTTTGCGGATGTACACAAGCTGATTGAAATTTTACAGAGGCTGACCGGGGGTGGCAATACCGTGCTTGTTATTGAACATAATCTTGATGTTATCAAGACGGCAGATTATATTATTGATATTGGACCTGAAGGCGGTGATAAGGGCGGTACGGTGATTGCACATGGTACGCCGGAAGAGATTGCAGAGAACGGGAATTCTTATACAGGGCAGTATATCAGAAAGTATCTGAAGGAGTGCTAAAAGGAAGAAGATTCACAGGGATTGCAGCTGATGAATAGGAAAAGGGACTGCCGCAAGACGCGACAGCCCCTTTTGTTTTTGCTCGTAATTTACTGAGAAATAGACTCGGTCGGGCAGGTTGCTGCACAAGCACCGCACTCTAAGCAAGCATCAGCATCAATCTCATAATGAGAAGCTCCCTCACTGATTGCGCTAACCGGACATTCTGCTGCACAAGCACCACAGCTGATGCACTGATCAGAAATCTTATATGCCATTTCGATATCCTCCTTTTATTTGGTTATCTCTATTGTAATATAAAGTTGCGAAGAATACAAGTACCATTTTTTGCGGGGAAGAGATTTTAAAGGTTATCCCTTGACGAAGGCGGACAGGTTGTGTATACTGTGAACTAGAAAATCAGCAGGAGCGCATTGCTCGAAAGGAGAATGAAAATGCAGGTAAATAAAGAAATGATTATCGCAGAGTTGATTCAGGTGGATCCGGGAATCGTAGAGCTTTTGTTTGCAGCAGGCATGCATTGTATCGGCTGCCCATCTGCACAGGGTGAAAGCCTTGAGATGGCGTGTATGGTACACGGAATTGACGCTGATGAGCTTGTAGAGAAGATTAACGAGTATCTTGCAGAAAAGTAATCTGTCTGGCGGGCTGTGAACTCTCCGTGAAAGCATGACGATTGCCAAAATGCAGGAAACGCTTTTGCGGAGAGTAAGAGAATGAAGCAGCGAAGGCTGGTCAGAAGAAGACTGCTGAAAGTTTATTTTGGATAAATGATAGAATTGCAGGAAAACGCTTGACATTTCAAAAAAAACATTGTAAGATAATAAGGCAGTAAAAATTGCATCTAGGGGTATAGTTCAGCTGGTAGAATAACGGTCTCCAAAACCGCAGGTCGTGGGTTCGAATCCTACTGCCCCTGTTAAAGAGCACTTGAGATTTCAGGTGCTCTTTATACTATGATATCGCGATATGGAAAGTGAATAGATTCATCGGAGGACAGTACACCGTAGTGTAGGGGCTGTGCGCCGCCTGCCGGAGAAGATGTCGAGTGAGCTCGGTTATTACATTGTAGTGACTGGGCGTTATTTTTTTACGGAGGACAAGGAAAATGTCGAAGAAGGAAGAAAACAGGATTCAGCTGTCATATTACTTCAATTATAAGCGGTTATTAAGATTTACGCTGCCATCTATTATAATGATGGTGTTTACCTCAATTTATGGTGTGGTAGACGGCTTTTTTGTATCAAATTATGTAGGGAAAACACCGTTTGCAGCAGTAAATTTTATTATGCCGGTGTTGATGATCCTTGGCGCGATTGGTTTTATGTTTGGCGCAGGAGGCAGCGCTTTGGTATCAAAGACTATGGGTGAGGGGAAAAAAGAAAAGGCAAAGCAGCTGTTTTCCCTGTTTATATATGTGACAATCGGGTGTGGAGTGGTACTTGCGGTACTTTCATTTATTTTGCTTCCGAATATTGCAGAGTGGCTGGGGGCGGAAGAGTCCATGCTGGATGATTGTGTGACCTACGGGCGTATCATTGTACTGGCATTGCCGTTTTATATGCTGCAATTTGAGTTTCAGAGCTTTTTTGTGACAGCGGAGAAGCCGGAATTGGGATTGGCGGTGACGGTGATTTCAGGAGGAGCAAACATGGTTCTGGATGCTCTGTTTGTGGCAGTATTTCATTGGGGGCTGATAGGAGCTGCGGCGGCAACGGCCGTGAGCCAGTGTATTGGTGGCATTGTTCCGCTGATTTACTTCTATGTAAAGCAGGAGGGAAGTCTTTCTCCGGTGAAGACCAGCTTTGACGGAAGGGCAATCTGGCGTGCAACTTTAAATGGTTCCTCAGAGCTGATGTCAAATATTTCGATGTCGATTGTCAGAATGCTTTATAATATACAGCTGTTAAAATTTGCGGGAGAAAATGGTGTGGCAGCGTATGGAGTTTTGATGTATGTCAATATGATATTTCTTGCAATTTTTATAGGCTATTCTACCGGAATTGCACCTGTGGTGGGATTTCACTACGGAGCACAGAATACGGAGGAGCTGAAGGGGCTGCGAAAGAAAAGCATTCGGATTATATTGTGCTCCTCTGTGGCAATTTTTGGCTCCTCCTTTTTTACTGCATTGAACGATGGGCTGGTCTCTGCGGCAATTTCTTTCCTGCGTACACTGGTCTTTCAGGTGGCGGCAGTGTTACTTTTTCCATTGCTATGGGAACTGGACGGCATTTGGATTTCTATTGTACCGGCAGAGGTTATGACGGTAATCGTAACGGTAGCATTCCTGATTGGTTTAAAGAAAAAATCAATATTAGCATGAAACAAAAGCAGCGGGAAGGCAGGAGAGAACATGAGAAAAATCGGTAAGATGAATGAAACAGCGTGGATACTTGGAATTGTGCTGTGTGCACTGGGTGTTTGTCTTGCAACGAAAGCGGACTTTGGGTTGTCTATGATTGCGGCACCGGCATATATTTTACATGTGGGGCTGATAAAACTGTTGCCGTGGTATTCTCAGGGGACCTCGGAATATATTTTTCAAGGAGTATTATTAGTGCTTTTATGCATTGCGGTGCAAAGATTCCGCGCCCGTTATCTGCTTTCCTTTGCAACAGCGGTTTTGTTTGGAGCTGTGTTAGATTTCTGGTTTTTTGTATTTGGCGGCAATGGAGCCTATGAAGCACTTCCGATGAGACTTTTTGTGTTTGTGATAAGCGAGCTTGTTACTGCGCTTGCAATTGCGTTTTTCTTTCGGACAGGTCTGCCGCTGCAGATTTACGAATTATTTGTAACGGAGCTGGCAAAACGGTACGGATGGAAAAGTACAACGGTAAAGCAGCTGTATGATATGTCCAGTCTTGTGCTTTCGCTGCTTTTGGCGCTTCTTGTAAACCGAAGCTTGACGGGGATTGGCATCGGAACAGTTATCATTACAGTAGTAAATGCTCCCCTGATTGAATGGTTTGGGAAACAATTGGATAGAATATTTGTATTTGATTCCTTATGTTCGAAAAAAGAATTGCAGTAGGAGAAGAAACGAAATCCGGTGAGGCAGCATATAGATGATATCATGAGGTGTGGTAATGGAGGTTTTCTATGACAGGAAAAATGATTTTCGGAATGCTGTTGCCGTTTTTGGGAACATCACTTGGTGCAGCATGTGTCTTTTTTATGCGAAACGGGAAAAAGACCGGAGAGCACACAAGAGCAGAAGCAGCCGGAGAACGGGTGCAGAAGATATTGCTGGGCTTTGCAGCAGGCGTGATGGTAGCAGCATCGGTGTGGTCATTATTGATTCCGGCGATTGAAATGGCAGAGGATGGTCCTGTACCGGCATTTGTGCCTGCGGCGGTGGGCTTTTCGTTGGGTATCCTGTTTCTTTTGCTGCTGGATCATTTAATCCCTCATCTGCATATGAGTGAAAAAAGTCCGGAAGGACCGAAAAGTAAGCTTGGAAGGCTTTCCATGCTGACGCTTGCAGTGACGCTTCATAACATACCGGAGGGCATGGCAGCCGGCGTGGTGTTTGCAGCGGTATTGGCGGGGGAAGGCGGTATTCAGCTGGCAGACGCATTTGCGCTTGCATTAGGTATCGCTATTCAGAATTTTCCGGAGGGAGCGATTATTGCCCTGCCGATGAAGAGTGCAGGAGGCAGCAGACGAAAAGCGTTTACTGCAGGTGCGTTATCCGGTCTTGTGGAGCCGATTGCAGCAATAATTACGGTGTTGCTTTCCGGAGTAATTGTTCCGTTCCTGCCCTATTTGCTGGCATTTGCCGCAGGAGCCATGATTTATGTGGTGGTAGAGGATTTGGTGCCGGAAAGCGTCAGGGGAGCTTCTTCTGACTTTGGAACCATCGGTTTTGGCGTTGGATTTCTGATTATGATGATTTTGGATGTGGCATTGGGATAAACAGCTGTTGAAAACGAAAGCAGACGGCACGGTGAGAAACGCGGTGTCTGGTAAAATACACAGGATTTAGGAGAGAAGGATATGGAAAAAAGGAAAAGCGGTTTTTGTGCGATGCTGTCAAGAATGAAATATATTGACCGATGGGCGCTGATGCGAAATTCATGTACGGAAAATATCAGCGAGCATTCTCTGGAGGTGGCGATGATTGCCCATATGCTCTGCGTGATTGGCAACCGGAGGTTCGGGAAAAAGCTGGATGGCAGCCG